>JAHBVU010000001.1:300000-441203 GCA_019637315.1 Gemmatimonadales bacterium | reverse complement strand
GCGCCAAGCCTTCCCGGCAGCGAGGCTCCGAGCAAGAGCCAGCCGGTCCCCGCGAGCGGCGATGCTTCGCGCTCGTCCGCGCAGGCCAGCAGCACGGTGTACGGCTGCACGCCGTCAGGATCGGCATCGAGCTCCGCGACACCCGGCTGGAAACCCGACTGTTCCAGCAGGCGAACCCACGCGGCACCGTCGATCAGCCCCGATCCGGCGCGGAGATCACCGTCCTCCTGGCGATCCCATCCGGCGGTGAGCCCGAAGGTGAGATCCTGCCAGCCGCGCGGCGCGGTCGTCTCGATCAGCACGAGCCAGCCGCCGGGCGCCAGCAGACGGCGCGTGTGCGCCACTGTGTCCGCCAGGTTCTTCGTGGCGTGGAGCACATTGGTGGCAATCACGATATCGGCACGACCCACCGGCATCTGCTGCGCAGCTGGGTCGCGTTCGACATCGAAGAGCCGGGTCTCGAACCGGCACGGTCCCCCACCGAAGCGCTGATCCAGGTTACGCAGGAATACGGTCGAGAGGTCGGTAGCGACATACCGACTTCCCGGAGGCAGTTGAGCGATGACGGCAGCGGTCGTCGCGCCCGTGCCGGCACCGATCTCGACGACCTGGAGCGCCTGATCCGTACCCCGACGGCGGACAGCCTCCGCAACGGTCCGCGCCGCGACCTCGTTGCAGCGCCTCGCAACCGGAGTCTCCGCATAGATCGCCGAGGCGCCGATCGAGCCGTCCTGGGGAAACAGCAGCGTCAGCGGATCGACCTGACCACGAAGCACGGCTGCGAGCCGCGAGCCGCAGCGTTCGAGCAGGTCGCCCTCCGCACGCCCAAACTGAGGAGAGGCTTCATGGTTCGGAATCTGCACGATCCGCCAGGTCGCTCCGTCGCGGGCCGCCCAGCCCTGGCCAGCCAGATGATCGCAGCAACGCGACCAGAGCGGTGCAAACCGTGCAGCAACGCCAAGCCGCTGCACCGCCTCGAAGCTGACGTCGGCTCCGATCTGGCCCTGTCCCAGTTCCCGCACCGCGTTCCAGACGAACCACGCCGCGCGCGCCTCCAGACGCTCCCGGTCGGCCGCGTCGTTGCCGGCAGGACGAGTCTGCGGACCAAACAGACGGCGGACCTCATCCGGTTGGCCCGCCATCGGACTGCGAGTTCCTGGTGCGGCCAGATCATGCTGCTGCCAGGCGACGGCATAGTTCAGGTCGGCAGCGGCATCCCCCTCTGGAATCGACCGACCGAGCACCGCTCCGACCAGGGCGGCCGGACTCGATTCGGTAATCCAGTAGCGTTCGCGTTGCCACGGATAGGTCGGCGCGGTCGGATCCGTTCTGCCCCCAGGCGCAAAGGCCTGCCAGTCGATGGCGAGCCCGGCCTGGTACCATTGCCGGATCGAGGCGTGGAGCGTCTCCGCAGCGGACCGGTTCCGGCGGAGGGTTGCCGTGACCCTTGCGCCCGCGACGGTAGAGAGCACCGAGCCACTCAGGGCCGGATGCGGCCCGATCTCGATGAAAACGGTGTGTCCCGCCTCACCGAGCAGCGCAACGGCCGGAGCAAATCGCACCGTTTCGCGTACGTTGGCGGCCCAGTAGGTCGGTCCGTAGCTGCCGGGCTCCGCCCAGCGCCCCGACACACTCGAGACGATCGGGACCGTCGGCTCCCGGGTAGGCAAGCCGGCAAGCGCCAGGACGAGCGGTGCGCGGACCGACTCGACCAGCCGACTGTGGAAGCCGTACTCGACCGGGATCTCCTGGACGCGAAGGCCCAGCTCCCGGAGCGCAGCCCCGGCCGCCTCGACGGCCGGCGCGGCGCCCGACAACACCGTGCTCCCCGGCGCATTCAGCGCAGCTACGTCGACCTCCAGCACCAGCGACTCGAGCCGGCGCCGCACCTCGTCCTCGGCGGCCTCCACCTGAATCATGCGGCCCGACCTGGGCAGCTCCTGCATCAGTCGCGCCCGATGCCAGACCACCCGCGCCGCGGAGGCGGCATCGAGGATACCCGCCACATGCGCCGCGGCGATCTCGCCCACGCTGTGACCAAGCACCGCGTCGGGCGTCACGCCCCACGACCGCAGCAGCGCCACCAGCCCGATCTGCAGCAGCACGAGGGTGGGCTGCGCCAGCAGCGTGTCCGCCAGGTCGGCATTGTCATCCCGCAGCACCGCGAGCAGATCGCAACCGCTTTCCGCAGCATAGACGCGCGCAAAGGCCTCGACCGCTTCGCGGAACGCTGGTTCGGTCTCGAGCAATTCCCGCCCCATCCCGGCCCACTGCGCCCCCTGCCCGGTAAAGACGAACGCCACGGCGGGCCGCTGCGCTGCACCCCGCACGGGCGCGGACGTTCGCACCGCCTCGAGGTCGGCCCGGAGTGCGGCGCCATCGGGCCCGAAGGCAACCGCTCGGTACGCATGGTGCGCCCGGCGCGAACCGGCTGTGTGGAGGAGATCGTCCAGCTCGGCGGCGGTGGTCGTCTCGGCCAGCCGCGAATCCCAGTGTTCGGCCAGGGCGCGCAACGCACCCGGACTGCGCGCCGAAAGCGGCAGCGCCCGGACCCGGCCGCCGATCGCGGAGGGCCCCGGCCGCACTGGAGCGGCCTCCAGGCAGACATGCGCATTGGTGCCGCCGAACCCGAATGAACTGACGGCCCCGAGGGGCCGCTCGGCGGCAAGCGGCTCCATCCGGACTGGAACGGCGAGCGGTGCCGCTCCAAACTCGATCTGAGGATTCAGTGAAACGAAATGCCGGTTGCCGGGCACGGCCCGATGCTGAAGGCAGAGTACCGCCTTGATGAGCGCCGCGATGCCCGCCGCCGCTTCCAGGTGCCCGATGTTCGATTTGACGGCACCGAGCCAGATCGGTTTGGATGCGGCCGATCCCCCGATCGCCGCTGCGAGCGCGTTGACCTCGATCGGATCGCCGAGCGAGGTGCCGGTTCCGTGTGTTTCGACGAAGGCCAGGTCGCCACCGGCAATGCCGCTGTCCTTCCAGACCTTCCGCAGCAGGTCGAGCTGCGCGGCACCGTTCGGCGCCGTCAGGCCGTTGCTGGCACCGTCCTGGTTGACACCGCTGCCGCGGATCAGCGCAAGCACCGTATCACCATCGCGCTCGGCGTCGGCCAGCCGTTTGAGCACGACGGCGCCAGCCCCCTCCCCGCGGGCAATGCCATCGGCCGCGGCGTCGAACACCCGGCACCGGGCACGCGGCGACAGGATGCCCAACTTGTCGAATGCGGTGGTCACCGCCTCGAGTAGAATCAGGTTCACCCCGCCGGCAACGGCCAGATCGCTCTCCCCGGTGCGCAAGCTCTGGCAGGCCTGATGAACTGCCACCAGCGACGACGAGCAGGCCGTGTCGATTGCCATGGACGGGCCGCGCAGGTCCAGCAGATACGACAGTCGATTGGCAACGATGCTGTGTGCCGAGCCGGTGCTGGCATAGGGATCCGTCTCGCCCGGCCGAGCCAGTTGCAGCAGGTGGTAGTCGCTGCTGTGACTGTGGATGCCGACGAAGACGCCGGTGGCCGTTCCCGCCAGACGATCGGCCGGAATCCCGGCCCGCTCGAGCGCCTCCCATGCCACTTCCAGGAAGAGGCGCTGCTGCGGGTCCATCAGGGTCGCCTCGCGCGGGGTGATGCCGAAGAATTCCGCATCGAACCCGTCGATCTCTGCGAGATAGCCGGCCTCCGTGCGCACCAGCCCGGCACGCGACGCCGGTGGCGGACCAACCTCGTCTCGCCCCTCCGCCATCGAGCGCCAGAACGCATCCGTACCGTCGGCCCCCGGCATCCGGCAGCTCATCCCCACGATCGCGATCGGCTCGCGCGGCGCCGCCGCCCGATCCGCCAGACGCTTGGCGAGCATGGATTTCTGCTCGTCCGTGAGCGATGCCACCCGTGCGCGAAGGTCGGTCACGAGCCCTCCCCGTCGCCCAGGAGCGCCTGCAGCTCGTCGTCGCCGAGCCCGGCCAGTTCGCCCATGAGCGCGTCGAGATCGACCTCACCCGATGGCTGGCCACTCGCCGCCGGCTCCAGCTCGAGCGACCAGCGCTCGGCCACGAGGGGTGCGAGCGCGGCGATGGTCGGGTGGCTGAAAAACACGGTGGCACCGACCTGCAACCCGCCGCTCCGCTCCAGCCGCTTGCGGAACTCGAGGGTGAGGAGCGAATCCATGCCCAATGTGCGCAGCGGACGGTCGGCGCTGATGTGGCTCGGCGGCAGCCGCAGCGTGGCGGCCGCTTCGGCGATCAGGAGCCGTTCCAGCTCCTGCCGGCGGGCCCGCCCCACCGGCACAGCCGCGACACGATCCCGCCAGCTCTCGGCCACCGTCGCCGCCGCCGGCGCCTCCGTCAGGAGCCGTGAAGCCCAGGCTCGATCGGGGGCGTCCTTGCCGTCGGCCCAGGCCGCCGCATCGAACCGGGCGCACGTCACGGCACCCCGCGCCCCTGTGCCCAGCAAACGATCGAGCGCCGCCACGGCGTCGGCTGGCTCGAGCGGAGCAAAACCCTGCCGCGCAAGCGAACGGAGCCGCGTAGCATCGGCGGCAGCCAGACCGACCGACCCGAACGGACCGAAGTTGATGCTGAGCATACGTGGTCCGGCCAGCGCGTCGAGCACAGCATTGGCCGCCGCATAGCTGGCCTGCCCCGGTGTACCGAATCGCGAGGCGATCGACGAGAACGCAACCACGAAGTCGAGGTCGAGGGTTCGAGCCAGCTCGTGCAGATGCCACCCGCCCCATGCTTTGGGCCTGAACGGGACCGCAACGCGCGCAGGAGTAAGCGCCGTGATCGGACCGTCATCCAGAGCGCCCGCCAGGTGAAAGACGCCGCGCCAGGGCGCCGCATGAGCTGTCTCCCCGAGCAGCGCAGCAACGCGAGCCCGGTCCGACACGTCCACCGAGCGCGTTTCGATCAGCGCACCGCCCGCGGCGAGCGCCGCGATCCTCGCACTCGCCGCCTCATCGGGCGGCCGCCGTCCGGCCAGTACGATACGACCGGCCCCCCGCTCGACCAGCCAGGCTGCCACCGTGAGACCGAGGCCGCCCAGACCGCCGGTGACCAGATAGCTGCCGTCACCACGGATTGGCGCCGTCGGCTCCGCCGGCGCAATCGTGCGCGGCGACGTCTCGAACGAAACCACCAGCTTGCCGCGATGGACACCGGGCAACATCGCTCGGTACGCATCGTGAACGGCGTCGGCGGGGTAGGTTGCCGTCGGCAGCGGAGCCAGCACGCCGCGCTCCACCAGCGCCATCACCTCCCCCAGCATCGCCCCAACGCGGTCCGGACGCTCGCGGAGCATCCGATCGAGATCGACCGCGAAGAACGCGAGGTTGCGGCGGAAGGCGCCGAGACCGAGCGGCCGGTCGGCATAGATGTCTCGCTTACCGATTTCCACGAAGCGGCCATAGGGCCGCAGCACCGCAACACCCCGTTCCTGCGCCTCGCCCGCGAGCGAGTTGAGCACCACGTCGACGCCCTCGCCGTCGGTGGCCGCGAGCACGTCGTCGGCCCAGCGAAGATCCCGGGAGTCGAAGACATGGGCGATCCCCAGCGACCGGAGCCAGGCCCGCTTCTCCGGCGTGCCGGCCGTAGCGAGGATCTCGGCGCCGGCATGGCGCGCATACGCGATTGCGGCCAGCCCGACGCCGCCAGCGGCGCTGTGGATCAGGACCCGTTCGCCCGCGCCGAGCCGAGCCTGCACGCCGAGCCCATAGTGAACGGTGAGATAGGCGATCGGCAGGCCGGCCGCAACGTCCGCGGTGATCGACGACGGACAGCGCACCACGAGAGCGCCGGCGGTCGTCACGTGCCGAGCCATCGCCTCCGGCGCCACGAACACGACCCGATCGCCCACGGCGACGTGCCGAACGTCGCGGCCGATGCGGACTACCCGACCCGCACCCTCCAGACCAAGCGAACCCACCCCGCCCGGCGCACCCGGCAAGGCGCCGAGCATGCTCAGCACATTCATGAAGTTGAGGCCGACCGCATCGACCTCGACCTCGACCTGATCGGCCTCGGGCGCAACGCGGTGGAAGCCACTCCAACGGAGGTGCTCGGGCGAACCAGGCGTCGTGAGTTCGAGCGCGTAGGACGGCGCGGGGCCGGTTGCGCCGGCATCGGGCTCTGCCCACCGATCGAGCCTGGCCGCGTACCATTGCCCGTCGCGCCATCCCAGCTCGGCCTCGCCCGCGTCCGCCAGCAGCGCATCGACCGCAACGGCCGACGGCGCGGATGAGTCGAGGTCGATCAATGCCACGCGCAAGCTGGGTTGTTCGTGGCCGGCCACACTGCCGACGGCCCGCGCACCAGCCGCGGCGGGATCGGTCACCGCGTTGCCGGCCACGAGCGCCGCGCCGCGCGTGATCATGGTCAATCGGGCAACCCGGCCGCCCTGCTCGGCGCACCACGTCGCCACTCCGATCGCGTCGTTGACGAGTTGCTCGCTCCACGCCGCCGCGCCGTCGCCCGGCATGCCAGGCACGCACCAGGTCAGCGCAGCAGGCGAACCCGATCCAGCCGGAGGCGAGAGGACCGCGATCGATGCCGCCGCCGTGGCGTCGACACCAGCACTGCGCAGCGCCTCGAGCAGTGGCGCGGTGTCGGCCGACCGACCCAGCAGGATCATCTGGCCTGTCGACTGCGCCATCCGTCGGAGCGCCACCGGCTCCCACCGGAGCGTCAGCAGCGCGTCGTCGATCCCTTTCCGATCGGCCGCCGTCCAGGCAAACGCCACAGCCTCGGCCGTGAGGACGGTCCGCCCGTTGGCATCGGCGACGACCACGTCACCCGAAAACCCGCGACCGTCTCGAGCCGTGATCCTCGCTCGGATCGTCACCTCATCGAGCGCGCCGGGTCCGGGCACCACATCGAGTTGCCCGATGGCGACGGGAAGCGGCGTGGCGCGGGTGGTGTCGTCCGCACCGAGCCCAGCGAGGATGAGCGTCTGCAGGGCGGCATCGAGCACCACGGGATGCACGCCGTACTGATCGAGGCCGGGATCGTTAGCCACGGGGGCGGGAATCGCCGCAGTGCTTCGGGCGGCATCGCGGCCCGTTGTCACGGCCGTCATCGCCTGAAACGCCGGGCCGTATTCGAGGCCGCAGCTGCGTAACCGATCGTAAATCTCGGTGCCGGTTTCAGCCTGTTCTGCCTCGACCAGCCAGTCGGGCGAGCTGTCCTTGTCGGCACGTGCCGGTACCGCGACCGCATCGGCGATGAGACGCCAGGTTGCCCCGTCGGTCGTCTCACGGGCGTGGAGCTGCACCCGCCCGCCCATCGGGTCGCCGCCATGCGACCACTGCAGGTGCACGGGTCGGTCAGGCTCGAGCGAGAGCGCTTCGTGGAAGCGAACGTTACGCAGCGACCAGGCGGTTTCAGCACTCGCTTCCGCCGCCGTGGCTCGAAGTCCTTCGGCGCTTGCGGCCGCAGGCCAGAGCACCGATCGGCGTACCACATGATCGGCAAGCCACGCTGGACGAGTCGGCGCAGCGCTCCACTCCCAGGCGCAGGTACCCGCCGCCGCCGACCGGAACAGTGCGCCGAGGAACGGGTGTGCCAGCCGTCCGGCAACCAGACGAACGCCCGGCGCCCCCGATCGGTCCGGGCGGTCGAACCAGTGGCGCTCCCGGATCATCGGCAATGGCGGCACCCGAAGCTCACGATCCACCGGATCGGGATAAACGCGGCGCCAGTCGACTGGCACCCCGGCCACGAAAACCTCGCCGAGCAGCGATAGGAGGCCGACCTGGCCGTCTTCCTCGCGACGGCCGGTCACCAGCACGCGCGCGTCGGCCTCCCGGTCCTCGATGGCGCGGCCGATCGCGTTGGCCAGAATCGGATGCGGACCAAGCTCGATGAAGAGGTCGTAGCCGTCGTCTAGCATCTGGTTCACCGTCTCGGCAAAACGAACCGGGCGCCGCAAGTTGCGACCCCAGTACGCGGGCGTGAGATCGGGGCCCGTCACGGCCGCGGCATCGACCGTCGAGTAGAAGGCGGTGCGGGGTGACGCAGGCGCGATCGCTGAGATCGCCTGGACCAGCGGGTCGACCAGGGGATCCATCTGCGCGCTATGCGACGCCACGTCCACCTTGACCGGGCGCGTGAAGACGCCGCGCGCGCCGAGTTCACCGAGGATCTCATCGATGGCGGCGGGGTCGCCGCTCAGGACGGACGCATTGCTGGCGTTGACCACGGCGACGCTCACTCGATCCGTCCGCGCCCCGATGGCGGCCTGGGCGTCGGCCTCGGGCAGCTCGACTACGGCCATCGCCCCGCCGCCGGCAACCGTACGCAGCAGCCGGCTGCGGTGCACCACGACGGCCATGGCGTCCTCGAGCGAGAGTGCGCCCGCATACCAGGCCGCAGCCACCTCACCCATGCTGTGCCCCACGACCGCATCGGCCTCGATGCCGTATGCGCGCAGCAAGCAAGCATAGGCGATCTCCAGCCCGACCAGGACGGGCTGAATCACGTCGATCCGATCGAGCTGGTAGCCCGGATCGGTGGGGTCAAGTACCAGTTGCTCGGCCAGCGACCAGCTCGCCAGCGGTGTCAGCGCGGCGTCGACGTCGCGGACCGCCGCGGCAAAGGCCGGCTCGGTCGCGAGCAACCGGCGGCCCATCCCCTCCCACTGCGCGCCCTGGCCCGGAAACACGAGCGCCACGCGATAGCGCCGTTCCGCCGGTGCCTGCCCGACCACCAGGCCCGGCGCTGGTTCACCCGCGGCAAGCGCGCGCAGCCCCGCGGCGACCGACGCCGGATCGGCGCCCACGACGACCGCACGGTGCGCCAGCGCCGCGCGGCGCGACAGGGTCGCGGCGATACGAGCCACCTCGTCGTGGTCCGCTCCGTCGATGCGCGCGGCAACGGCACCGGCAAGCTGAGCCAGAGCGGCCGGAAGGTGGGCGGCAAGCGGGAGCACGAGCGCTCCGGCGCGAGGCACCGCCGGCAGAGGCGGCGCCGCCGCCGCCAGAACGACGTGCGCATTGGTGCCCGAGATACCAAACGACGTCACCCCGCCGCGCCAGGCCGACCGATCACCAGCGAGCGCCACAGGGGCGGTTGGGATGCGGAGGGGCATGGCAGCCCAATCGACCGCGGTCGTCGGCTCCCGGAAGTGGAGACTGGGAGGCACCACGCCGTGGTAGAGGCTGAGCGACGCCTTGATCAGCCCCGCCAGACCGGCGGCCGCCTCCGTATGCCCGATGTTGGTCTTGATCGACCCAACCCACAGCGGCCCCGTCCGGCCGCCCGCGACCTCGGCAATCGCATCCAGCTCGACCGGATCGCCGGCGCGCGTACCGGTGCCGTGCGCCTCGACGAACTGCAGCGAGACCGGATCGACGCCGGCATCCCGATACGCCGCCGCCAGGAGGGTCGCCTGACCGAGACGGCTCGGCCGCCCGAACAGGCCTGAACTCCGGCCGTCATTGTTGATGGCGCTGCCTTCGATGAGGGCATAGATCCGGTCGCCGTCGCGTACCGCGTCCGCCTGCCGCTTGAGCAGCACGACCGCCGCTCCCTCGGCACGCACATAACCGTCGGCGGAGGCATCGCCGAATTTGGAGTGCCCATCGGCCGCCATCATCCGGCCGCGGGAGTAGGCGATCGTCGTATGCGGCTCCAGAATCAGATTGACGCCGCCGACCAGCGACATGGACGTCTCGCCTGATCGCAAGCTCTGCACAGCCAGGTGCGTCGCCACCAGCGACGAGGAGCACGCCGTATCCAGCGTGAGACTGGGCCCCTGCAGACCAAACGTGTAGGAGAGACGTCCGGAGCTGGCGTAGCGACCGGTGCCCTGCGTGGCGTGGAAGTCGATCGCAGCAGGATCGGCAAAGAGCCGGCCCTCGTACTCGCCTACCCACTGCCCGATGTACACCCCGCACGAAAGCCCGTCCTGGCGGGTCGGATCGAGTCCAGCGTCGTGGAAGGCCTCCCAGGCAACCTCGAGCAGGAGTCGCTGCTGCGGATCGAGTCGCTCGGCCTCCCGCGGCGAGATCCCGAACAGGAACGCGTCGAACGCATCGAGCGGCCCGACGAACCCGCCGTGCCGGCTGCCGATCCGCCCCGGAGTACCGGGCCTGCTGTCGTACCAAACGTCGGGATCGAAACGATCGCGGGGAATTTCCGTGATGGTATCGATCCCCTCGACCACCACGCGCCAGAACGACGCGGCATCGACGATACCGCCCGGATACCGGCACCCGATCCCCACGACGGCAATCGGTTCGTGAGCGTCGGACCTGGCCGGCGGTCCTGGTGCGTCGAGGCGACGATCCCGATCCATCAGCGGCGCCCGGTACCGTCCGTCACGACGGCGAGGACACGATCGAGCACGGCCGTAATGGCCGCCATCAGCTCTTGCCGTCGCGGCACGAGGAAGAGATGGCCATCGGCAAAGTGACGCAGTTCGAACGCGCCGAGCGTCTGCTCCTGCCATTTGGCCAGGTCCGCACTGCCGACCTTACGATCGGCGTTGCCGCCGAATGCCACGATGGGAAACTCGAACGGCATTTCCGGCTGGTAGCGGTAGGTCTCGATCAACGACATGTCGGCCCGCAGCGCCGGGGTGAGCAGCGCGCACAGCTCGGCCTCCGCCATCACGACGGCCGGCACGGAGTCGTAGCGCCGATTTACCTCTTCGAGCAGCGCCCGATCGGGCAGGTCCCGGACTGGCGGATCCGGCCATGGCAGTTGCGGAGGACGGCTTGCCCCGGCAAAGAAGGCGCAGGGCAGCGGCCCACCCTCCCGACGCAGCAGGCGCATCGTCTCGAACGCCACGATCGAGCCCAGGCTATGACCGTAGACCGCAAAGGGCCGATCGAGCGCCGGCCGGATCGCCGCGGCCAGCTGGGGCACGAGTTGGTCGAGCCCGCCGATCGGCGCTTCCCGAAGCCGGGTCTCGCGGCCGGGAAGCTGCACCGTACAGACCTCGAGCCACGGCGGGGCAAGCTCGCTCCAGCCCCGGAACGATGCCGCGCCCGTCCCCGCCGGCGAAAAGCAGATCAGCCGGCACCTGGCCGCCGGCCGAGACCCGGTCACCACCAACCAGCCGTTGGACGTCTTGATCTCCTCACGTCGGAGCATCTACGACCCTCTGCCTGCTGCGGGCACTGTGGGGCACGGAACGAGCAGCGCGGGCCGCGGCTGAGCGGCCCGCGCCGTTTCACGAAACGACGCATCGAACGGGAGGCCGTGACTTCGACAGTCCCACCCACCCTATTAGCTAAGGATACTCTAGGGCAACGACTGTGCCGCATGCACACATCATGGTATGGGGGTGCGCCCGGCCGGGCACCAGGGTCCTTAGCCCCCCCTCGGCCTTCACCGACGCCTGGCAAGCATCACGTGGCAACAATCACGAGTATTGCGCCGAGTGAGGCGCCTTGGCAACACCGGCAGAAACTATGTTGCGACAGTTCGACACTCGGACTGTGTTTGTCGGCGTTGGAGCATCCGGATAACAGGCTGCTGTTTCTATTGTAAGTGATTTCTTCACAAAGACTTGCGAACACGAACCGAACTCAGGAAATCAGGCTCAGGTCACCCGCAGGGTCACGGGGTCAGTACGACCGGGAAATTTGGACCGGAGTGACGCGAATTGCACTCATAACGGCACTCCAGGCCGAGACACTGTCGCCCGCATCCGACATCTGTCGATATATGCAGGCGGGTGCATGGAACTTGCGCTTTACGGCGGGCTTGCTGCTATCCTCGTTCGGGGTTCATCGTTCGGGCCATCGCCACCTTCGCGTCGAGGACGCTGGTGTCGGTTCGTCGTACCTGTGTTTGGGAGACCGGTCTCATTGAGCGTGCCCGACCCCACGTCGCCGATCAGCCGATGACATCGCCATCCGGTACCCCGGGCTCGGTGGCGGAGAAGCGCGAGCTGCTGCGCAAGCTGTTGCTGGAGCGCTCGGCCGCCACGCCCGACCGGCCTCGCAGCATTCCCACCCTGACCGATCGGGACGCCTCTGCCCCACTGTCGTTCAACCAGGAACGACTCTGGTTGATCGACCAGCTGCAGCCCGATGGCACGGCGTACACCATCCCGTTTTCCTTCCGGCTACGCGGCCCACTCGACCTCGCGGCATTCGAGGCGGCGCTCCGCGAGATCATCCGGCGTCATGAGACGCTCCGCACCCACTTTACCGCGGGCGAGGCTGGCCCCCGCCAGATCGTCGATGCGCCCGACGCTGTGCCCATCGAACGAATCGACCTGAACGCGGCAGCCGATCGCGACGCCGCTGCCTGGGCTGCGGCCGAGCGACTGATGACCGCGCCGTTCGATCTGCGGGCCGGTCCGCTGTTCCGCACGGCCCTGATCACCGCAGGCCCGGCGGATCACATCTTCGTGATGGTGTTCCACCACATCATCTCCGACGGGTGGTCGGTCCAGGTATTCCTCCGTGAACTCGTCGCCTCGTATCGGGCTCGGGTCACCGGCCAGGCTGCGGACCTGCCGGAGTTGCCGATCCAGTACCGCGACTTTGCCGTCTGGCACCGCGAATGGGCGGAGGGCGAGGCGTCCAGTCCGCACCTGGGCTACTGGCGGGAACGGCTGACGGGCGCACCCGCGGCACTCGAGCTGCCCACCGACCGGCCGCGGCCGCCGGTCCGCACCTTCCGGGCTGGCCGGCGATCCCTCGAGGTCACCGGCCCGGCCGAGCAGGCCTTGGCGGCGCTCTGCCGGTCGGAACAGACCACGCCGTTCGTCGGGTTGCTTGCCGCATTCGCCACGGTGTTGCACCGGCTCTCCGGACAGGACGACATTCTGATCGGATCGCCCTATGCGGGGCGGAGCCGCCCGGAGACGGAGCATCTGATCGGATTCTTCGTCAATACCGTGGTGCTCAGAGCCGATCTGGGCGGCCAACCTACCTTCCGCGACCTGCTCCACCAGGTGCGTACCCGGACGCGCGAAGCGCACGCGCATCAGGACGTCCCCTTCGAACGGGTGGTGGCTGAACTCAAACCGCCGCCCGATCCGAGCCGCACCCCGCTGTTCCAGGTGTTCTTCAACCTGCTGGGATTCGCCGCCGACACCTTCCAGCTGCCGGACATCGCCATCGAGCCCCGCGGCGGCGTGCCCGACGAAGCCAAGTTCGACCTGACATTTTATGCGCAGGAACTTCGGCCGGGCTATCGCTTCGTGCTGGTCTACAACGCGGACCTGTTCGACGACGCGCGCATCGGCGAGATGCTGGACCAGTACCATCAGGCTCTTCAGGTGCTGACAACCCATCCCGACCGCCCGATCACCGAGCTGAGCCTGGTAACGCCGGCCGCCGCTGCCCGGCTACCGGACCCCACCCAGCCGCTGGCGGCGGCGGTGACGGAATCGATCGTCGACCGGGTCGCCGGTCACGCCGCTCGGAGACCGGACGGGATCGCCATACGGGGCGCAGGCATCGCCTGGACGTACCGTGAGGTCGACCAGGCCGTCAACCGAATCGCCAACCGTCTCACCGCCGCCGGCCTGGGGCCGGGCGACGTGGTGGCCATCTATGCGCAGCGAGATCCCGCCCTGACACTCGCCGTGCTCGGCATTCTCCGAGCCGGCGCGGCGTTCACGATCCTCGACCCGGCTTACCCGGCCAGCCGCCTGCTCGATTGCTTCGCACAAGCGGCGCCGCGCGGATGGATCGCCCTCGACGCAGCCGGCCCGATACCTGAGGCACTCGCCGACGCTCTCGAGGCCGCCGGGCTCGCCATTCGCTTGACCCTCGCCTCGACCACCCCAATCGGCGACCTGCTGGCCGATGTCTCGGCAACGGCTCCAGCCCTTGCCATTGGAGCGAACACCGTTGCCTACGTGGCGTTCACCTCGGGCACGACCGGCCGGCAGCGCGGCATCGTGGGCACCCACGGCCCCCTGGCCCACTTCGTGGCCTGGGAGGCAGAGCGGTACGGACTCGACCCCGACGACCGCGTCTCACTGCTCTCGGGGCTGGCGCACGACCCGCTCCTCCGCGACCTCCTGACGCCTCTCTGGATCGGCGGCACCAGCGCCATCCCCGACCCGGCCGACTTCACCCGACCCGGCGCGCTGCGTGCCTGGATGCGCGCTGAGCGGATCACGGTTGCGCACCTGACACCGCCGATGCTCGATTTGGTGGCCGCGGGGGCCGAGGACAGCAACGCGGCCTGGCCGGACCTCCGCCTGGTCTGCTTCGGCGGCGACCGGCTCACGGCACGCCACGTCGCCATCCTGCGACAGCTCGCGCCCGCAGCGCAGGCGGTGAACTTCTACGGCACCACCGAAACTCCGCAGGCCATGGGCGTCTACGACGTCCCCGACGGCGTGCCGACCGGACCGATCCCGCTCGGACAGGGTATCGACGGCGTCCAGCTCCTCGTCGTGACCGTCGGCGGGCGCCTCGCGGGCATCGGAGAGCCCGGCGAAATCGTGGTCCGCACTCCGCATCTCTCGGCCGGGTACCTCGGCGACCCGGCCCACACGGCGGCGCGATTCCACAGCAACCCGTTCACGAATTCCCCAGGCGATCGCGTCTATCGCACCGGCGACCTCGGCCGCTATCGCCTGGATGGTCAGGTCGAGTTCCTCGGCCGCGGCGACCGTCAGGTCAAGGTGCGCGGCTACCGGATTGAACTGGGTGACGTCGAAGCAGCGCTGGCCTCCTTCCCGGGCGCCCGAGAGGCCGTGGCACTGACCCGACCCGATGCCTCCGGGGACCCCAGCCTGGTGGGCTACCTCGGCGGCACCTGGGACGCCGAGCCCCCGGCGGACGCGATTCGCCGCCACCTGGCGAGCCGGCTCCCGACCTACTGCATTCCGAGCACGCTCGGTACTCTGGCTGCGCTGCCGCGGACACCGAACGGCAAGATCGACCTCCGCGCGCTGCCCGACCTCGAGCCCGCCGCGACGGACGCCGATCGCGTGCTGCCCCGCGATGCCGTCGAACTCCGCCTTGCCCGCCTCTGGGAAGAGGTGCTGGACCTGCCCGCGGTCGGTGTGCACGACGACTTCTTCGCGCTGGGCGGACACTCGCTCGTGGCCGTCCGCTTGTTTGCGCTGGTGGAGAAGCACTTCGGCAAGCGCCTGTCGCTCGCCACGCTGCTCGCCGCGCCCACGGTGGCGCAACTGGCCGACGTGCTGCGTAGCGAACAGCGAGCCGGCCCGGAAGGCGCGCTGGCTCCGATCACCACCCAGGGCACCCGGGCACCGTTCTTCTGCGTCCACGGAATCGGCGGCAACGTGCTCAACTATTTCGACCTGGCACGCGAGCTCGGACCCGATCAGCCGTTCTACGGCCTCCAGGCCATCGGCCTCGACGGCCGTACGCCTCCGCTCTCGAGCATCGACGAGATGGCGCGCCGCTACCTGATCGAGATCCGGACCATCCAGCCGCACGGTCCCTACCACCTGGGCGGCGGCTGCATGGGTGGAATCGTCGCCCACACCATCGCCGTCGAACTGCAGCGCGCCGGCGAAGAGGTGGCCCTCCTGGCGCTGCTCGACGTGCCGGCGCCGCGCCCGCTGGGCTGGCGGGACCGGCTCGGCCTCTTGATGGGTCGCCACAAGCCCCTTCGCGCGGTAGCCAGTCTCGCAAATCGCGGGCTCACTTGGTGGAACCTGCCGGCCGACCGGCGCTGGGCGCGGCTTCGCGCCGTGTTCGTCCGGCCCGCCGCAACGTCCCACGAGCCGGTTCGAGAAAGGCGTGCCCAGGAAGCGACACGCACCTCGGTTCAGCACGCCAACTACTTCGCCATGAAGCGGCACCGGCCGGGCACGTTTCGGGGTCGCATCGTCCACTTCTTCTCGGATCGGCCGCCCGACGGCGAGCTGGGCGACCGCCGCCTGGCCTGGGCCGACCGCGCCACCCTTGGCCAGGAAGTCATCCCGATCGGCGGCGGTGATTCCGGTCTGATGCTGACCCGACCCCACGTCGAATTGCTGGGCAAGCGCCTGGCCGACGTGCTCGACCGTTCCCTGCCGTCCGATCCTGCCGGACGCGATGCGGAGCCCGCATGAACCTGTTCCGCTTTCTCTTCCGGACCGGCCGCCAGGGCATCATCACCGTCATCCTGGCCGGCGTCGTCGGAGGTCTCGCCAGCGCGGGATTCGTCGCACTGGTCAACGCCGCCCTCCACACCACCCGGCCCATGCTCATCATCCTGGGCTTCATTGCAGTGGCGATAGCCCGGGTCGCAACCAACCTGATCGCACAATGGAACCTGGTCACGTATGCCCAGGAAGCGATTCTGCGCCTCTGCAACCGGCTCAGCAGTCGCGTGATCGAAACGCCCTTTCGAACCCTCGAGCGGATCGGGGCGCCCCGCATCATGACCACCCTGACGGACGACGTCGGAACCCTGTCGGCCGCCGTGCAGGCAATCCCGACGGTGATTACCAACGCCGCCGTCCTGCTGGGGTGCACGCTCTATCTCGCGGTGCTCTCCTGGCCTTCCGCCCTGGCCCTCGTGGTGTTCGGAGCGCTCGGCGCCCTTGGCTACCGAGTCCTGATGCGGCGCGCGTCCGGACCGATCACCGCCGCGCGACGCGAACGGGATGTGCTCTTCCGGCATTACCGCACCATCACGGAGGGCATCAAGGAGCTCAAGATGAACCGGGCCCGACGCGACCACCTCCTCGCCAGCCAGGTTCCCGCCGCAACCGAACGCCTCAAGAATCTCAACCTGGACGCAGCACGTCACTACCTCGCGGCAGACGGCTGGACCCAGAGCATGTTCTTCCTGATCATGGGTATCATGCTGTTCGGCCTGCCGGCAGTGTTCGAAACGTCGACCCGCTCACTGACAGGCTTCGCTTTTGTGGCACTCTACGCCATGGGGCCGGTCTGGGCCATGCTTAGCGCGCTCCCGGTCTTTCATCGCGGACAGACCGCCCTTGCGCGTATCGACGAACTGGGGTTGTCGCTCGAACAGGTGGCAGAAGACGCCCCGATACCCAGCGGAACGACCCACGGCGCCACTATCGACCTGCGCAATGTCTCGTTCAGCTACCGTGACGGCAGCAGCAACGGCGGCTTTGCGATCGGGCCGATCGACCTCTCACTCCACCCCGGCGAGATGGTTTTCATCATTGGAGGCAACGGCAGCGGCAAATCCACCTTCGTCAAGCTGCTCACGGGATTGTACCCGCCGCAGCAAGGCACCATCCGAATCAACGAGCACGAGGTTACGGGAGCCAATCGAGAGAGCTACCGCGAGCACTTTGCCGCTGTCTTTTCGGATTTCCACCTCTTCGGAGACGTCACCGGCCTGGCCGGCGCTGATGTCGACAGCCGCGCACGAGACTACCTTGCCCTCCTGGGACTTCAGGACAAGGTCACCGTTCAGGACGGCGTACTCTCGACCACCGCACTTTCGCAGGGCCAGAAGCGCCGGCTGGCCCTGATGGCAGCTTACCTCGAAGACCGACCGATCTACGTCTTCGACGAGTGGGCCGCCGATCAGGATCCCGGTTACCGTGAGATCTTCTACGCGCGACTGCTGCCCGAACTCAAGGCGCGCGGAAAGACCGTCGTCGTGATCACACACGACGACCGGTACTTTCACCTGGGCGACCGGGTCATCAAGCTGGACTACGGCCAGATTGTGGACGACTGGCGACCAAGCGAGCATCGTGAAGCACGAGCCGCAGCTCAGCCCTGACCGCGTCGACGTGTGGCTGATTCAGGTTCCGGCCTCCGTCCCCGCGACCCTGCAGGCGGCGCTGAGCACCGCGGAACGGAAGCGGGCGGCCCGATTCGTTTTTGAGAAGGACCGTTCGACCTACCTCACCGGCAGGGGCACCCTCCGTCACCTGCTTGGTGGCTACCTGGGCATTGCCACCGAGCTGGTCGAGATCCTCGAAGGCCCCCACGGCAAGCCGACACTGGCGCCAAGCCACGAGAGCCGAATCCGATTCAACTTGTCGCACTCGGGCTCGCTGGTGCTGATTGCCCTGACCCTCGACCATGAGGTCGGCGTCGACATCGAACACGGGCACGACCACTTCGACCTGCTGGAGCTGGCCGAAACCGTCTTCTCACCAAGCGAACGGCAGCGCCTGGCGGATGCCGCGCCGGCGCTGCACCGGACGCTGTTCTACAGGTATTGGGTTGCCAAGGAAGCCTACATCAAGACCATGGGGGGAGGACTGTCGATTCCGCTCGAAGCTTTCTCGGTCGCCTTCGATGAGGCCGACCCGGACCGCCGGTTCACCATCGTGACCCGCGAGGGAACCTCGCCGGTGCACGGCGCCTGGCTCGAGGCGCCGGATGGCTACGCAGCAGCCGTGGCGCGCACCGACCCGGCCTGGTCCGTGCGCACTCACCCGACCGGAGAGCTGCCCCCGCTGCCAGATTCCTAAAGGATCGGTTTTTCGACCAGGTCCCGCACGGTCTGCCGGATGCCGTCGGACAAGTGCTCCCCGTAATGCAGCAGGAACACCCCCCGCGAACGACGCGCGAGCAGAAAGCCAAGAAAAGGCATATCGGCCTTGGCCGCGTTGCAGCTCTTGCAGGCAAGCACGAGGTTGTCGGAGCGGTCGTAGGCGACCTTGCCCTTACGCGGCTGCACATGGTCCAGCGTGATTTCTTCGGGGGCGAAGGTCTCGCCGCAATAGGCGCAGACCGGCCCAAACCGGCTCATCAGGACGTCCCGGTGGGCCTGATACGATTTGCTGCCGGTACGGCGAAGGGTTTCCGAGCTGCGAGCCGCACTGGGGGCGGGACCACCCCGGCGGCGACGATTGGTATTCGGCACAGACCGCAAAGATAACAAGTTTGCCCTGTTCCGGGACTTGCGGGGCCCGACCAGTCACCCGATCCAGGCACGCAGATTCGTCCCGAAGTCCGGAGGGCGGGACGATTATATTGACGCGATCCGTCACCATCGACCTTCCGCTTCGATAGAGGAGGAGCGCGCTTGTCGGCCTCCGCCCCGTCCCCTGCCATGTCACTCGATCTGACCAGCGCCGCCGCCTGGTCCGCCATCAACGCGATCCGGGTCCTCTCGATGGAAGCCGTCGAGCAGGCCAAGTCGGGACATCCCGGCACCCCGATGGCACTCGCCCCGGTGGCCTATGTGCTCTGGCATCGCCATCTCCGCCATGCACCCGGTGCACCGGACTGGGCCGATCGCGACCGCTTCGTCCTGTCCTGCGGCCACGCGTCGATGCTGCTCTACTCGCTGCTCCACCTTTCGGGCTACGATCTCCCGCTCGAGGAGATCCGTAATTTCCGGCAGTGGAACTCGCGCACCCCCGGACATCCGGAGCGAGGGCACACCCCGGGCGTCGAGACGACCACCGGCCCGCTCGGCCAGGGCATCGGCAACGCCGTCGGCATGGCGATGGCCGAGCGATTCCTCGCCAGCCGGTTCAACCAGCCGGGCCATAGCATCGTCGATCACCGGACCTGGGTTCTGGCCAGCGACGGCGACCTGATGGAGGGCGTCGCCGCCGAAGCGGCCTCCCTCGCCGGCCACCTCGCTCTGGGCAAACTGACCGTTATTTACGACGACAACCGGATCACCATCGACGGTTCGACCGACCGATCGTTTTCCGAGGACGTTCAGCGTCGCTTCGAGGCCTACGGCTGGCGAGTCCTGACCGTTGCCGATGGCAACGATCTCGGCGCCATCGATGCGGCGCTGACCGAGGCCGCCGCACCGTCGGACAAGCCCTGTCTCGTCGTGCTGCGCACCGTGATTGCCGACCCGGCCCCGACCAAGCGCAACACCGCCGCCTCACACGGCGCCCCCCTCGGCAAGGACGAGATCGCCGCGACGAAGGCCATTCTCGGCTGGCCCGAGGAGCCCTTCCATGTGCCGGCTGAGGCGCGGACCCACTGGGCGGAATGCCGAGCCCGGGGCGAGGCCCGATTGGCCGAGTGGAACGCAGCCTGGGCCCGGTACGCGGCAGCTCATCCAGGCCTCGCCGCAGAGCTGACCCAATGGTTGTCGGGCACTGTCACGGTCGACTTGGCAGCGATCCTGCCCAAGTACGGTGCCTCGGACGCCCTCGCCACCCGGCAGGCCTCGGCCGCCGCGCTCAACGCCATCGCGCAAGTGATGCCGAATCTCGTCGGCGGGTCCGCTGACCTCGCGGGCAGCACGGGCACCGACATCAAAGGCGCCAGCCTGTTTCAAGCGGGACGGCCCGGGCAGATGGTGGCCTGGGGCATTCGCGAACACGCCATGGGCGCCGCCATGAACGGGATGGCCGCCCACGGCGGGATCCGCCCCTTCGGCAGCACCTTCCTCGTCTTCGCCGACTACGTGAAGCCGGCCATCCGTCTGGCCGCCCTGATGGGGCTGCCGGCGATCTACATCCTGACCCACGACTCGATTGGCGTCGGCGAAGACGGACCGACGCACCAGCCGATCGAGCACCTGGCCATGCTGCGAAGCATCCCCAACCTCGTGGTCCTGCGGCCCGGCAGCGCGGCCGAGACCGCTGAGGCCTGGCGGGCGGCCATTGCGCGTGTCGATGGCCCGACTGCGCTGATCCTGTCACGGCAGAAGGTGGACGCCGTCGACCACTCGGCCGCGAGCGCAGCTGGCCTGCACATGGGCGGCTACGTTCTCTTCGAGCCCTCCACGCCGCCAGAAGCGATTCTGCTCGCAACCGGCTCCGAAGTAGGCGTCGCGCTCAAGGCCGCCCGTGACCTGGCCGACAGCGGTGTGCCAACCCGACTCGTCTCGCTACCGAGCTGGGAGCTCTTCAAGGCCCAGTCGGCGGAGTACCGCAATCAGATCCTGCCCCCCTCGATCAAGGCCCGGGTTTCGATCGAGGCCGCGACTACCTTCGGCTGGCTCGCCTGGGTCGGGGACAGTGGCGAATCGATCGGGATCGACCACTTCGGGGCATCGGCGCCTGGCGAGCGCCTGTTCGAAGAGTTCGGATTCACCCGGGAACGCGTTGTCGCTGCCGTTCGCCGGGTTCATCAGCGGAGAGCGTCATGACCAATCCACTCGTTCGCCTGGGTCAGCTGGGCCAGAGCCCCTGGTACGACTTCATCACGCGCGAGCTGATTGCGAGCGGTACGCTTGCCGCCCTGATCGCCGACGATGGCCTGCTGGGCATGACGTCGAACCCGACCATTTTCGAAAAGGCCATTTCGGGCAGTCAGGACTATGACGCCGACGTCCGACGGTTCATGGCCGAGGGGCTCACCCCGGACGCGGTGTTCGAATCGCTGGCCGTGGCCGACGTCCGAGCCGCCTGTGATGCGTTCCTCCCGGTCTACCTGAGCACCGAGGGGCGCGACGGTCTGGTCTCGCTGGAAGTGTCACCTGCGCTGGCGCAGGATGCGGCGGGGACGGTCGCGGAAGCCAAACGCCTCTGGACCGCGCTCGATCGGCCGAATGCAATGATCAAGATCCCCGGCACCGTGGCGTGTCTGCCGGCCATCACGGAGTGCATAGCTGCCGGGATCAACGTCAACATCACGCTGCTGTTTTCGGTCGAACGCTATCAGGCCGTCATCGACGCCTACCTGACCGGCCTGGAAACCCGGATCGGGGCCGGGCTCGCGATCAACAAACTTGCCTCGGTGGCCAGCTTCTTCGTGAGCCGCGTCGACAGCCGAATCGACAATCTGCTCGATCAGCAGAGCAAGGCCGAGGGACTCCGCAGCACCATCGCGATCGCGAACGCCGCGTTGGCGTACCAGGCGTTCCAAGCCGCGCTTGCGACCCCGCGTTGGCAGCGTCTCGCCGCCCACAGCGCCACTCGGCAGCGCCCGCTCTGGGCCTCCACCAGCACCAAGGATCCGCGCCTGCCCGACGTCTACTATGTCGAGGCCCTGATTGCCGAGGATACCGTCAATACGCTCCCCCCGGACACCTTGAGTGCCTACCGGGATCACGGCGACCCCGCCGTGCGGATCGATGCCGCGATCGCAACGGCGGGTGACCGCCTCGGGCAGCTCGCCGAGCGGGGCATCAACCTCGCGGAGGTGACGGCGTTTCTGGAAGAGGACGGGCTCGCGAAATTCGCCGCGTCCTATCAGGCGGCGGTCGATGGCCTCGCAACCAAGATGGCGGCCCTCACCGCCAGCTGACGATCAGCGACGGGCAGCGAAGTCAGAGTTGGTCGAGTCGGCCACCCGTGGCTCCGGCTCTGGCTTCGGCTCTCGGGGCCGTCGCGGCGGCGGCGGTCGGGTCCACAACGCGATAGCTCCGCACCGAGTCGAGCCCGTCTCCAGTTCCGGAGGCGTTTCCGATGGTCCCGAATAGACCTCGATCCCTTCAACCTCACTGACCGGGGTGAGCCACAGCGCCGACGGATGTGCCGGAATGCCATCGATGTAGTAGCCAGGCCCGCAACCCCGCGGTGACCGCACCATCTGCGCCTGACAAATCGCCCCTCGGCATTCGACCCGGACTCCCGCAACCATCCGCAACGCATCCGGCAGGTAGCGCACCTGCCGCTCTTCGAGCAATTGCCTGGTGATATACCGACCGCGTCCCTCGGACTTGCGTCGCAGCCAGTCGCGCGGACCATGCTCCGCCCGCTCGGCGACCGACAGATCGGGCAGTCGCACCGCCTCGGAGCTGGCCAGGAACTCGAGTTCGAGTGTTTCGCGTTCGCCCAGGAGCAGCGGGGAGTTCATCGTGGTGAAGCCAATGGCCGCAGCTTCGATCAGATACTTGCCAGGATCGAGGTCACGGAACTGAAATCGGCCCTTGGAATCGGAAACCGCGTTGAAGGTGGTGCCGATCAACCGAATCCGTACGCCTTCGAGCGGCCGGCGCGGCGATGTGGACATCACCACGCCCTTGATGGTGCCCGACCCGGACTGCGCAACCATCGGCTCGATCCCATCGACCAAACCGATCGTGGGCACCGCCAGCAGGCAAGAGAGGATCATCAAATGGCTTTTCATGCCTACCCCCTTCGCGTCGAAATCGCGATTGCTCCACCACAGCGCGCCTGATCGTTGTTCAACTCGGGCGGCGTCTCTGACGGGCCACGGTATATCTCCAGGCCGAGGACGTCGGCCGGTGCCGTAAAGTCGAGCGCAGCAAGCACGCTCCGCTGCTCGTCGAGAAAGACTGCCGGCGCACAACCACGCGGGTGGTTGTTGAGGCGCACCGAACAGTTGCCTGCCTGACAATCGATCCGGACCCCAGGCAGCTGGCGGAGCAGGTCGATCAGGCGGTGCGGGCGACGGGCCTGAATATCGTCCTGGTCGAAGTAGCGACCGTTGCCGTTGGCACGGCGACGCTCGAACGCGCTGACCGGGATACTGACCGCCGGCCTCATTCCCGAATCGCCCACCGCGACCGCCGGCCGGGCCTCGGAACCATCGATCCGGAAGTCGACCTGCTTACGTTCGCCCTGAGAAAGCGTAAAGGTCGCCACCAGTGGCGCGGCGCCCTCCAAGACAGCCTCGATCCGGTAGGTCCCGGAGTCGAGGTCTGAAAAGACAAACCGACCGGCGGAGTCCGTCGTGGTCGATCGTTCGACGGTCACGAGAACGACCCCAACCCCGCTCAGCGGACGTTCTGCCGAGCCCGAAACGACACGACCTGTGATGGAGGCAGACCTCGGCTGAGCCGCACCCGGTACCGGGTGGGCAGCGTGGCCGACAGTGGTGGCCAGCACCGTCAGGACGGTGATGGTCCGGAACTGCATGAATCCCCCGCGCATTGGGGGTGAGAGGCGCCGACCGGAGTCGAACCGGTGATGGAGGTTTTGCAGACCTCTGCCTTACCACTTGGCTACGGCGCCGGAAGTTCGGAAAACTGGCACCGCCGCCTGATCGCGGCAAGGGAAGGTTCTGATCCTCTCCCTACGGCACGGTGTCAGAAGGGGTTCCAGCCACCCCCCGGATGCCGTACACGAAAAAATTGGTGTCTCCGAAGCAGCGAGTGGGCACCCCACGGTGCTCTCCGTAATGAAGCACCACCTGCCTCCCGATCATGGCCGTAATCTCGGGCACGATCGCTTCGTCACGGACGGTGAAGTGCCAGATCGTGGGCGCCGCCGCCGTGGGCGTGATGTTGAGCTCGCCCTCCCAGGTCTTACAGAGCCAGCCCTTCCTGGAAAACTTGTACAACTGGCCGGATCGCTCCCCATCCGAATACGACCACGTCAGGACAAACCCCGTGTAAATGATCGAGAGCAGAATCGGGACAACAATCACCGCCGCCAGCACCACCGGCCAGCGCTTGCGGCCCGCCGCCACCGGGCTTGCTTCGGGCTCCGGCGACGGGTCGGACGGAGGTTCGGATGCGGTCATGAATGAGAAGCTACGGGAAACTCGATCACTGGTCCAGCCGACCGTTTGTGTTGAACACAAACCCCTTGCCGAAAGCCACCCGCCAGGCCGGACGGTCAAGGCCGTCACCCCCGGTGTAGGCAAAATCGAGCCGGGCTGGCGAGAGATCACTGGCAAACGTAAGTCCGAAGCGAAGTCCCAACCCGACCGAGTATCCGGCCCGGACGGGCGCGCCGCCATACCAGGCTCCGCCATACTCGCCAAATGCCGCAACCCCGAGCCCGGCCGAGTTGAGGAAATCGTCGAAAACCGTATAACGGAGCTCGGTCCCGATCAGAAACGCGCGGTCTCCGGAAAACGCGTGGGCCCGAAAACCACGAGGGCCAAGACCCAGACCCAGGTCGAACTCCGCCCCGGGCATGGGATTCTTCTGCCAGCCCCTCGCCGCGTGAAAGACGGCCATCTGTCGCGGGGCCGGTTTCAGGACGACGAGGCCGGCCAGGTGCACCGCACCGGAGTCGACTACGCCCGCATCGGTGAACCGGGCATGCGCCGAGGTGGAAAACCTCGCAAACCCCCGACGCCAGCCCAAGCCGGTGTACGCGGAAAGGGTGGGCACAACGCCATTGTCCCGATAGCCGAAGGCCTCGGGGGTCAGACCGAGCCCGAAATGGACCACGGTGCTCAGGTCGACATCCTCCTGCCGGCCGATGCCCTCGAAGTCCTGGCTGACCAGGAAGCGCGCCGCCCGCCATTGGACAAACGGAGTGATGGCACCGGAGACACTCCGCCCCAGGGTATCGACCCGCGACTGGGCGGCATAGTCGTCACGCCTCAGCTGCGCATTCACCCCGAGGCGGACGTACCCGGAAGGGGACCGGGACAGCGCATGCCCCACCCCGGTACGGGCCAGCCAGAAGCGGCGCTCGAGAATGGCGGCCGGGTCGGGATTTCCCTCTGCAAATCGCAGCACCCGCTCGTCACGCTGCTCGCCGGAAACGAACCAGCTGGTCGGCGACGAGTACGAGAAGAAGGGCTGGGCAATGTCGCCGTAGACGGTATGCCCGTCGCTGCGCCTGTCGTAGAACGCGGTCAGGCCGACTCGGCCACCGATCAGGCGATGCCGCTGGAACGAGGTGGTGACGCCCTCGCGATCGGGGGTGCGCCGGTACCGAACCATCACCCGAGTCGCCGTACCGAGGAGATTGAGTTCGTTGACCGAGACGGCCCAACTCCGACTCTCGTCGGACCCGACGATGGAGAACTCGAAACGCGTCGTGAAGGCATCCTGCGTCCGAACCCGGAGGACCAGGCCCGAGTCGGATCGGACCGAATCGACCGCCACTCGGCGGAAGATCCGCAGCGCCCGGAGCCCCCGCTCGGTCTCTGCCGCCCGCGCCGAATCGTAGACCTCGCCCGGACGGAGCAGCACCTCACGACGGATCACGCCGTGCCGCGTCGTGATGTGCAACCCGTTCAGGATCCTGGCGACCAGTGTATTGGCTTGTTCCTGCGTGTAGACGTCGCTCGTCTCGATCACCACGGCGGTGATCCGATTCGGGTCGTGAACCGCTGAGTCGGAGGGTACCTGCGCAAGAAGCGGAGCGGCGATGGACGCGACCGCGACGAAGAGAACGGAACAGCGAAGCATGAGGGACAGCGGGGGCTCGACGCGGCTCAGGCGAGACTTTCGAGCACCCTCCAAAGCTCGAGCGCACTGAACTCATGAAACCGCTGAAGCAGATCCTGTTCCGTCCGTTCGATGAAGATCCACCCGGTCGACCGCTGCGCCGTGTCGGAAACGAAATGCACCCGGGCCCTGACAGGGACCGAGCTCGTGTTCGTTTCGAGATACACCTTCCACGTAACGCCGCCGCGCCCGAGGTCGCCCAGGTGATGGGCACCAGACACATTGGGAATCTCGGCTGCCGTAGGCTGTGTCATAAGTCCTTACAGTTCGCCTAAGATAGGATGGTAGCGGAAGGTTCGTTCCAGCACCAGACCCACCCCTCACCGTGGCGGCCCAAACCGCTTACTTTTCTCGCGCTATGACCAACTCGTCACCAACGACCTGCGCCAGCTGCGGCACGACTTTCACCGGCCAGTTCTGCAGTCAGTGCGGCGCCCGGGCCGGACAGCGTCGCTGTGAAGGGTGCGGCAGCGACCTGACACCCGGCGCCCGCTTCTGTCACCGATGCGGGTCAGAATCGGGCCGAGGTGTAGGGGCCCGCAAAGAGCGATTCGCCTGGATCGTGGCGGGACTCATCGCACTGCTGTCCGTTGCCGCAGTGGCTTACAGCGTTGGTCGAGGCAACGCTCCGACCCCACCAACGCCCGCCATGGCCAACGCCGGATCGAGCGGCGGTACCGCTGCCCCGGCGGGCCGTGCGCCGGATATCAGCAACATGACGCCGCGACAGCGCTTCGACCGCCTGTTCGAGCGCGTCATGCGTGCCGCAGAGGCCCGCTCGGCCGATACCGTCATGATGTTTGCCCCGATGGCACTCGATGCCTACGGCCTGCTGGCAGCAAACGACGTCGACGCCGACGCCCGCTATCACGCCGCCATGATCCACACCGTGGTCGGCGAATTTGCCCGCGCCAAAGCCAAAGCCGACTCGATCCTTGCCGCGCAGCCCAACCATCTGTTCGGCTACCTGATCCGCGGCGAAGTGGCCGAGTACGAGAACGACTCGGCGGCTCTCACCGCCAGCTACGCCGATTTCCTGCGCGCCTACGACGCCGAGATGGCAGCCAACCGGGTCGAGTACCTCGATCACCAGGCCGTCATCACCGATTTCCGCAACCGGGCCCAGGCCAACCGCCGCTGACGGCGGCTTGGCACCCTAATTCGAAGAGTCTTGTCATGCTGATTCGTGTTGCTCATTCCCCCGATTCCGACGACGCTTTCATGTTCTACGGCCTCTCGTCTGGCGGGATCGACACGGGCAACCTCAGCTACACGCACGAGTTGCAGGACATCGAGACACTGAATCGCCGAGCCCTCCACGGAGAACTCGAGGTCACAGCCGTCTCGATCCACGCCTATGCCTACCTGGCTGACAAGTATGCGCTGCTGTCCAGCGGCTCATCCATGGGTGATGGCTACGGACCCCGCCTGGTGTCGACCGAGCCCAAGCCGGCCGACCCGCGCCAGGCGATTGCCGGCAAACGGGTCGCGGTCCCGGGAACGCTGACCACCGCCTTTCTGGCCCTCAAGCTGTATCAGCCTGATTTCGAGCCGGTCGTGATGCCCTTCGACGCCATCGAGGATGCCGTGCTCCGCGGCGACGTCCCGGTCGGACTGCTGATTCACGAGGGTCAGCTGACCTATACCGACCTCGGGCTCCACCTCTGGGAGGACCTTGGCGCCTGGTGGCTCGCCGACACCGGCTTGCCGCTGCCCCTGGGTGGTAACGTGGTCCGTCGCGACCTGGGCCCGGACGTCATGAACCAGGTTGCCCGGGACCTGAAGGCCTCGATCGAGTACTCCTTGGCACACCGCGGCGCCGCCCTGGCCCACGCCAAACAGTACAATCGGGGCATCTCCGACGAGCGGACTGATACCTTTGTCGGGATGTACGTCAATCAGTGGACCGTGGACTACGGCGAGCGCGGCCGGAAAGCAGTCCAGCTGCTGCTCGACCGCGGCCATGCCGCGGGCCTGATTCCGCACCGAATCGCGGTCGAGTTTATCGGGTAGCTTGCTGGCGTGGACCTTGCCCGCAAGTGGCCACTGTCACAGATTCATCCACGACGGGCACACTCGGGAGACGATCGTCTCGTGGAACAAGCCGCCGCACCGTACCAGTTTGCCAGCGCACCGAAGGGCCCGGTCACGATCCTCGTTGTCGACGACGAGGAACCGATCCGCAACGCCCTCAAACGCTTCCTGACACACCAGGGGTACGAAGTCACCACCGCGGCAAGCGGCGGCGAAGCCACCGATGCACTCCACCGCCAGAAGATTGCCTGCGTGCTCCTCGACGTCCGCATGCCGGACGCCAACGGGATCGACCTGGTCCCCAAGGTGCTCGAGATCGAGCCCAACGCCGCCATTCTGATGCTCACTGCGGTCAACGACGCCGCCAGCGCTGCGCTCTGTATGCAGCGCGGCGCCATGGATTACCTCACCAAGCCCGTCGATCTGACCGACCTGCTCCGCGCAATTCACCGCGCGCTGCGCCGTCGGGATACCATGATCGAGAGTCAGCAGATCAATCATTGGCTCAAGGAAGAGGTGGCGATCCGGACGGCGGAGTTGCGGATGGAGCGGGCCAACCTGGAGCGAATCTCGGTTGCCACGCTCGAAGCGCTCGTCAACGCGCTCGAAGCCAAGGACCCCTATCTCCGCGGCCACTCGGCCCGTGTCGCCGACATGGCGGCCACGGTGGCCGCCGAAATGGGGATGGACGAAGAGGGCGTCGAGCTGGTTCGAACCGCAGGGCGGCTCCATGACATCGGCAAGATCGGTATCCGCGAAGAGATCCTCAACAAGCAGGGTCCCCTGACGGACGAAGAGTTCGAGCACGTCAAGAATCACACGGTTACAGGCTCACAGATCCTGGCGCCACTCGCCCACTTGAAGCAGATCATCGATGTCGTGCGCAGCCATCACGAACGATGGGACGGCAAAGGTTACCCCGACGGCCTGAGCGGCGACGAAATCCCCGCCGGTGCGCGGATCATCGGCGCCGTCGAGATCTATGACGCGCTGACTACCTCACGCCCCTATCAGGAAAAGATGGTGCCGGAGCTGGCTATCGAACGCCTGCGCGACCTGGTCGGGACCGTCATCGATCCGCGTGTCCACCGGGCACTCCAATCGGTCGTCGCCCGCCGCGAGGCCCTCATCTTCCTCGACGACGCGCGTGCCTGATCCTGCCACAGTTCAAATGCTTGTCGTCGATGATGACGCGAGCATGGTGCACCTCATGCGCCGACTGCTCAGCGCAGCAGGCTACGAGCACATCTCCGTCGTCAGCTCGGCAGCCGAGGCCCTCAGGGCCTCCAGTAATGCCGATATTATCCTGCTCGACTACCAGCTGCCCGACGGCACCGGCATCGACCTGCTGCCCCGACTCGTGGCCCGGCCGAACCCGCCCTCCGTCGTGATGGTAACAGGCGAGGGCAGTGAGACCCTCGCTGCGGCCGCCTTGCGTGCAGGCGCGGAGGACTACCTGGTCAAAGACGGCAACCTGCGCGAGCTGTTGCCGCAGATCGTCGAACGGGTCCGGCGGCGGCGTGCCCTGACTGCCGCCCAGACGGCCGTCGAGCAGGAACTGGTCCGCGCCGAGCGCCTGGCCGCCATCGGCGAAATGACGGTGACTCTGCATCACGAAATCAACAATCCGCTGATGAGCGCCTCGGCCGAGGTCGAGTTGCTGCTGGCGGACCGCAACCTCGATGCGGACCATCGGAGCGCCCTCGACTCGGTCCGCGAAAGCCTGCTGCGCATCCGCAATATCATCAAGCAAGCCGGCGACCTTCGCCAAGCGGCCAGCGCGGACTATCAGGTCGGCCTCCGGATGATCAACCTGGCGGCGGGCAACCAGCCCGTCGTGCAGCATCGCGGTCGAGCGCTGGTCTGGATTCCTCACGAAGACACCGCGCGACTGGCCGCCCTGATCCTTCGTCACACCGGCTTCACAGCCGAACGGGTCGGCTCGGCGAGCGAGCTGGCCTCGAATGCCAACCGGATCGACGTCTCGCTCGTGGTGCTGTCTGCACCCGGCACCTCCGACCCGAAGGCCGCGCTCGGCGGCTTCGTGCCCGACCGCAACCGGATCTATGCTCTGGTGGCTCTGGTCGACGGAATCATGACCGGGGCACGCGCCGCAGGCGCCGACCGGGTCGTGTCGATGCCGTTCGACCCGGCCACCCTGGCCGACGAACTTCTCGCTGCGGTCGGCGAACGGCTCTAGGCCCCGTGACGGTCAGTCTGATCGACCGCGCCGACCGGAACCTGGCTCTCCACAGCGGCTGGATCCAGCGGCAGCTCCCCGGCATGACCTGTCGCGACGACCTGGGCCTGCAACTCGCTGACTCAGGGCTCCCCTGTGACACGTTCAACATCGTCTGTCACACTCGGCTCACCCAGGACCTGGTCCCTGGTGGTATCGTCTCCATCCTCGAGCATTTCGGCGCCGCCGGTCGCCCGTTTTCCTGGTGGTGCGGTCCGGGCGATCAGCCCAGGGACCTCGACCGCTTCCTGACCGATGCAGGGCTTGCGGCTGACGAATCCGAGGTCGCCATGGCCGCCAATCTGGACTTCCTTAGTGCGGAGGCAGCGTCACCGGACCCGACGATTCGGATTGCTCGGGTCCGTACAGCGGATGATCTCGAGCGATTCGCCGGCTTGCTGGCCGCGAACTGGGACCCGCCAGACCAATCCGTCCTCGTCTTCTATCGCGCCGCAGCCGACCTGCTGCTGACGCCCGATTGCCCGATTCGGCTCTATTTGGCTTGGTCTCGCGAACAGGCGGTCGGGACCGCGGAGGTCACTGTCGGAGGCGGGGTCGCTGGCCTCTACAATCTGGCAACGGCGACCGCGCACCGCGGCCGGGGTATCGGATCACTCCTCGTGACGAGGCCGCTCATGGAGGCAAGGATGGACGGAATCGATACGGGAATACTGCAGGCAGCGTCAGGTGCGCAATCGCTCTACCAGCGCCTCGGATTTCGATCGTTCGGCAGCTACACCGAATACAAGCTCTCGCCCCGCGCCTGAACCAACGCCCCGTCAGCCGGGCAGCGACTCCACTGCCCGCGACCCGTCGGGTCCCAGGAACGACATCGCCCGCAAGCGTGCGACTCGCTCTTCGATCGGCGGGTGCGAGGCCATCATGCCCAGAAACCCGCTCTTACCAGCGAAGCGCCGCTCGGCGGGATCGACGATGCACATGTGTGCGGCACCGCGGGCAATGAAGCGAGTCGGCGCACCTGAGCCATCGAGCTTGGCCAGCGCACTGGCGAGGGCTGCAGGGTTGCGGGTAAACTGGGCCCCCGTGGCATCGGCCAAGAACTCGCGCTTGCGGCTGATCGACATCGCCAGCAGGCGCGTCACGATCGGGGCGAGAATCAGGCTGATGAGCCAGAGCCCCAACACCAGCAGCGCGAGCGGATTGGCGTCCTTCTTCCCGCCACGCGAGTTGCTCCGACGTCCGCCGCCGAACCGCAGAAAGTTCCGCATCATGTCCGACAACAGCACGATGGCGCCGATCATCCCGGCCAGGAGCGTCATCAGCCGGATATCGTAGTTGCGCACGTGAGCCATCTCGTGCGCCACGACCCCCTGCAGCTCATCGCGGTTCAGCATCCGCAGTAACCCGGCTGTCACCGCCACATGCGCTCGCTCCGGATCGGGGCCGGTCGCAAACGCATTGGGGTCGTCATCCGGCACGATCCAGATCCGAGGCTTGGGAACGCCGGAGGCAATGGCCATTTCCTCGACGATATTGACCAGTTGGCGCTCTTCGGGGGTCGCGGGATCGACGACCTCGCGAGCTTTCGACGCCGAAAGGACCTGCTGGGCGCCACGTTTCCAGGAGAAGAGGGCCACGCCGCCCGCGATCAGCGACGCGATCAGGCCGATGACCGGAACAACGTGGCGATACTCACCGGGCCCCGCATCGCGGGTGAGGAGATAAAAGCCGAGATCGCCGCCGAACCCGACCCAGGCGGTGAACAGGACGAACCCCGCCGTGAGCCAGGTCGAACGACGTTTGTTGTGCTCCTGCTGCTCGAACAGGTTGCGGTCGGTCACGCCACCTTAGGGCCTCTTGAAACCAAGATCGACCTTCGGCACGGCCCGTTCGGCGGCGTCCTCGATTTCCCAGAGCTCGGCCGGCGAGGCTTTGGCGAGCCCGACGACGAGATTGGTGGGGAACTGGGCCTGCTTGGTGTTGTAGAGCGTGGCCTCGTCGTTGTAGAGCTGACGGGCAAACGCGATCTTGTTCTCGGTACTGGCCAGCTCTTCCTGCAACTGCCCGACGTTGGTGGTGGCTTTGAGATCAGGATAGTTCTCACTCAGCGCAAAGAGCCGACCGAGTGCCTGGGTCAACTCCCCCTCGGCCTTCGCGGTGGCGCCGACGCCGTGGGCCTGCACGGCGCTGTTCCGCGCGGCAATGACCGCTTCCAGGGTTTCCCGCTCGAAGCTCATGGCGCCCCGAACCGTCTCGACCAGGTTGGGGATCAGATCATGTCGGCGCTTGAGCTGCACGTCGATCTGCTTCCAGGCGTTCAGCACCCGGTTCTTGAGCGCAATGAGCTGGTTGTACGCCCCGATCACCCAGAAGACGATCACGACCACTACCACCGCGAAGATTATCAAGCCCATGACCCGTTGCGCCCCCTCGCTATACGTGTCCGACCGACCCCCGGATGGGACCGTCTGCTAAAGATGGGCTGGTCGGGGCCGAGCGCCAGGGTTCGGGGTGATTGCGTTGGAATGGCCGGGTCGCCGGTCGATCCGGTACGCTCGAGCCGCAACGCCGCGCCATCTTGTGGTCCGGGTCGACAGGAGAGTTCCCATGACGTTGCTCGAAACGCTCGCCGTTCTCGGCATGGCGGGGATTCTGGCTGGTACGGTCGTCGTCGGCGCAGGCCGGCAGGCAGACCGCGCCCGGGTCACCCTGGCTCAGGCGGCAATACTGGACGCCTATCGGGCCGGCCGCGCGGCGGCCGAGACCCTGAATCGCGGGGTGGAGGTGGTGATAAGCCAGGATTCCATCGTCGTTAGAGATCCGGCGCATCCGGAGCGGCTCCCGATCCGCCGGAGGGCCGGTCCGGGATCGGTCGGCGTCGTGGCAACCCCAGCCACGCACACCCTGACTTACGCACCAAGTGGACTGGCGGTTGGCGTTGCGAACACGACGCATCGACTTCGACGCGGCACCGCCGAGCGAACCGTGGTGGTGTCCCGGCTCGGCCGGCTGCGAGTGGAGTGAGGCAGGCGGCCCCGGAAACCGGGGCCGCTCCCTGGTGAGGTCTACTCGCGGTCGAGACCGTACTTGCGGATCTTGGCAAGCAGGGTCGAACGGGCAATGCCGAGGAGCTGCGCGGCGTTGCGGCGGTTCCCACCGGTGAACTGGAGGGTGGCCGCGATGTGGCGACGCTCGATTGCGTCGATCGGCTCCGGCACGCTGGTCCGACCGGCCCCGAGGGCGCCCCGAACCTGCTCCCAGTCCACACCCGGAAGGTTGGTGTCAACCAGAATCGCATCCGCGCCAGAGCTCAGAGCGTCCAGCGCAGAGCCGCCAGATTCCTGGACGATCGGGTTGTGGCCATGGGCTCGGAGCGACTCCGCGAGCTCGCGAGTGAAGGCTTCCCGGTCACTCGCAATTACAACGTTCAAGGTACGGCCGGTCGTGAACACGGAGGTCGTCATGTCATCACCTCGACAATTAGCGGAACATACTTGCACGGAGATGGACACCGGTCCCGCGTGATCACCCCCGCGGGCGGCATTTCACCCACTCCGGGAAGGGGACGTCCGACCGGAGCAAACTTGTACGCCCCCGGAAAAGCCGAACGGCCGCACAGGCTTTGAGACCTGTCGCGGCCGTTCGTCAGACAAGCACCCACCCAGTCGAAGCGCCAAGCGCCCCGTTCTTCTCCCAGATGCCGCCAGAAGGCTGATCCGCCTTCGGTAGGGCAGCCAGGGCCCGGTGGGCCGATTCCCGGCGCAGATGGCCATCTCCGCCGGTTCGCTCGTCCAGGCGCTGCGAGTCGGATCGGGTCGCGGACCGACCCTTCGCACTGCACCCCGAGGCGCCAGATCGGGGCGGGTGGAGCGCGCGACTGGCTCCACCGCTTTCGCCGAAGTGACACCCGAGTTCATCGTGACTGCGGATTCAGCAGAACCCGATCAGCACTCCCTCGACGTTCGACGAAAGTCGCTCATGGTTGAACGGCGTCAGAAACGACGTTCTCCCAGAGACACTTGCAAGGTTGCGGACCTGACAAAATGCCGCAAGTGCCTTTATTTCTTCGGGTTACGCGATCGATGTTGAAGAGGATGTGGGTCGGTTGGAGCGGTGCGACAGGCGTTTATGGCGTTGATAGCCCCGTGTGGAAAATGTTGACAGAACGAATGGGGATAAGTCAGGCCTCCAGGCCGACCTCGATGTACCGATAATCGGGCACGGGCTCCATCGAACTGAAGACGGCTCCGGCCGCACCGGCAGCAAACCAGCCCCCGACCAGCATCCGAGGACCATCGAGCTGTTCCACGATAGCCCGAAACCAGCGCCGAATGTGACGAACTTCCGGTGCCCGGCGCCCCAGCAGAGCGAGGAGCGCCCCCACACCGGACGTGGCCCTGAGAAAGTGGGCCAGGGCGTGGGCGCGTTGGGAGAACTCGACGGCTTTGACACCCGGTTCGTCGAACAGCACCCGTCCTTCGAAGACATCCATCGGAGGCGCATCGAGACGAGGACCGAGATAGACGTACTGGCGTCCGTCGGCAACCTTGCGCTCGACAACGGCGGCGGCCGTTTCGCTGGTCAGGCGGACGGCCTGGATCATGTCGTCATCCTGGAGGATGCCGACCGCGCCGGTCCACTCGAGCGCCGCCAGGGCCGTATCGACCGGGCACCCTGTGGCATCATCGAATGCGATGAGCCGGGGCGCTTCACCAGCCTGCAGCAGAAAATGCGCGAGGCTCTCGGCGCGATCGGAAAAGGTGCGGATCACGAGACTGGACGGCGTGGTCGACATCGTTTCAAGATATCGGGTCCGTCGCTAGGGCGTAAGTTGCCGTTTGGGTTCGATTTGCATGATCCAGAGCCCGGAGTTCACGTCCGGAACATAGATGTAGCCGTTCCGGTACACGGCACCCCAGGTGCCGGCCACGTTCGGTACATGGCCGGCCTGGTCACCAGTCATCACGTTACCGATCACCCGCCCCTGCCGCAGCAAATCACCTCTCAGCTCGCCGCCGACATCGAGGATCCGCAGGCCGCCCTGGTAGTCGCCGAGAAAGAGAGTGTCGCCCGCAACCCAGATGTTGTGAGTGCCACCGTCCTTCGATTCGTACCAGGCCACGCTCTTGGGCTTGGTAATGTCCGACATGTCGATGACCTGCATCCTGCCGTAGGCGCGGCCAAACCCCGGCACGCCCTGCCCCTGGGCCTGCGCGGGAAACACTTCGTCCGCGACAAAAGCGTACCTGCCGGCGCGCCACGCGGTGTGCGTGCCGCGAATGAAGCCGGGCCCGCCCACAGCTTCGACGTCCCGATAGAGCGCGTTGAGGTCATACTTGTACTGCGAGACGAAGACCGGATTGTCGGGTCGCCCGCCTTTGATTCCGTTACCGACATCGAGCACCACCAGGCCATCGTTCCAGTAGCTGAGATAGGCCAGGCCATCCTTGACGTCGATGTCGTGCAAGGTCCGTCCCGCATCGGGCGGCGGCGTCTGCCACCGTGCCACTTCCCGAGGCTTGTAGGGGTCAGCCAGGCTGATCACGCGCATCGAACCGGTCGCGTCGTCGGTCAGGTAGACATGACCCTGATAGACGTAGGTACTGTGCACTCCTCCTGAGACCGTTTCGGTGTAATCGGCAATCGGCTTGGGGTGAGCCGGATCCTCGAGCGAGAGTATCACGATGCCGTTCTTTCGGCTCGACGACCCCTCTCGCGTCATGACCGCGTACTTGCCGTCCTCCGTCGTCATCACGTCGTTGACGATGCGCGCGTCGACGACGACCGAATCGGTAATCCGCGGCGCGGCGGGATCACTCACGTCGACGGCATAGAGACGATCGCCGCCGACACCGGTCAGGCCGGCCGTGGCCAGGTAGCCGATTTTACCGTTGGGATGCAACCAGAACTCGGTCGTCATCATCCCGATCGGCAGCCGGCCCAACACCTTGATCGGTCGGGTAACGTCCCGAGGCGCCACCTCCACGACAGCCTCCGCCATCTGCCCGGCAAACGACGCAAAGACCTGATAGGTACCCGGCAGGTCCGCAACGAATGCGCCCTCGGCGTCGATCTGTGCGTTGCCCGACGCAATCGACCATTCCGGCCGCACGGCCATGTCGAGCGGCCCCGCCGCGCCCGTGGCCCGAACCTGAAAGCGAATCACGTCGCCGGTCCGGGCCTTCGCCGTGCCCGGCTGCACCGCAAGCGAGCGTACCGGATTGGCCCCGACCGAGATCGGCACGACGCGCTCCACCCGGCCGACCCGGGCCGTCAGCGACGCCCGTCCTGCGGCAACGGCCGTCGCCCGCCCGGAGGGCGAGACCCGAATCACGCCGGGGTTGTCGCTCGACCAGGCAATCGGGTCGGACCGCAGGTCGTCGTTGGCTGCGTAGGATCGCCCCACCAGGGTGAGACTCTGTCCCACCACCATGCTGGTCGGCACCGGCTCGATATCGATGCGCGCTGCGGGCAAGGGCAGCACGGTCACCCGTGCAATCGCCGTGACTGGTCGCGCGTTCGCTCCGAGCCGGACCAGTGCCGTGGCGACGATGGTGCCCGTCGCACCGCCAATGACCCGGCCGGTGGAGTCGACGGTGCCCTCGAAGACGCCGCCGGATTGCAGCCACTGGACCACCGCCCCGTCGATGACCCGACCATTCGCATCAAGCGCTCTCGCCGTGAGCCTGAGGGTGTCGCCAATCGAGATCTCGGCCCCTGCCGGCTCGATCCGAATCCGGGCGATTTCCTGCGGCGGTTGCTGCAGCAGCGCCGCCGCCAGTAGCTCTGCAATCATCTCATGCTCCCCGTGAATGTCGAGTCGGTCGCGACAGAATCTGCCGGGACCCTATGACCTTATTGACAAACCCGCGATTGCGCCAGACAATATTCGGAAGGGAGGGCTGTCACCATCCCTCACATCGTCGGCCCGCCGATTGAAACGGCATGGCTCGCCCGATTGCACCGGGGTCGGGCGGACACTTCGAGCCGGATATCGGCTCCCAGCAATGAGGTCAGTAACGATGGCGAAAGGTACCGTGAAGTGGTTCAACGACGCGAAGGGGTTCGGCTTCATCGCGCAGGAGGGCGGTAAGGACATCTTCGTCCACCATACCGCGATCACCATGGACGGATTCCGTTCGCTCGCCGAGGGCGATGCGGTCGAATTCGATGTCGTCGAAGGACCCAAGGGCGCCCAAGCCGCCAACGTCGTCAAACGGGTCGGCTAGCGTCGATTCGGCACCCGGGATCCGGCGGGGACTTACTTTCGCTTTTTGGCTGCCGGCTTGGCGGCCGATTTGGCAGGGGCCTTGGCACTGCTCTTCGCAGCGGGCTTGGCCTTCTTGGGCGCCGCCTTCTTCGGAGCGGGAGCGGGCTTCTTCTTGTCCGCGCGTTTCGCCTCGGCCGGCTCTGGTCGGCGTATCTCGACCGGCGGCTCGACCCGCTTCGGCTCGACGACCGGAGCCGCCGCCTTTCTGGCGGCCTTGCCTCGCTCACGCTCGGCGGCCTTCTCTGCCCGCTTTTCCGTGGCCTCCCGCACCTCGGCGAGAACCCGCTCCGTTTCGTCCTGGGTCATCAGGGTACGCCGGACCGCGTACCGGAGGATCTCCTCCGCGTCAGCAACCTTGAAGTCGCCTAGACGAGCCCCAGCCCGAATCAAGCCGACGAACGCGTCCGCAACGGGATTGCGCAGTACTGACGCGATCCCCGGTAACGCCTCCATCAGCGATGTGACCTGCATGCCGCCAAGTTCGGTTGCCACGTGACTCCTCGTTCCCCGGTCTTACCGGACCGGCCGGGCGTCAACGTATCACATGGGCAGCGGATCCGTCAAGAAAATGATTGCTGCAGATGAGCAGTACTAGAAGCTACTCCGAAGAAATACCGATCCGGATATCCCACGCAGGGTCTGGTTACCCGATCCAGGCTCCAGTCGACCGGTTTCGTACCGAATGGTCGGGACCAGACTCACCCGGCCCGAGAGACGAAGGCCCAACCCAGCTTCGCCGCCGACCAAACGTCCCGGGGTCTCGCCGATTCGAGCCAGCCGGCCGTCGAGACCCAGGTGCGCCTCCACCGCCGGAGCCAGGGTCGACCGCAGGGCCGCGCCGAGCCCGCTGATCCGCTCCCGGTTGCCGACCGAAACGCCATTGGCGTCGCCATCAGTCCGCTGGTAGTGCCACCCGAACACCGACAACGACGATCGTGCCCCGACTGCGGTGACCGTCGCGGCCTCGGCGATCCAGCGGGGGCCGGGTTGATAGGCCCCGGTCACGGTCGACCCGGCCGCGAACTCATCGGTGCCGAAGGTGCTGTAGGTCAGACCTGCGGTAACGCGAGACCTCCCGACGACACGGTCGACGCCGGCCCGAAGCCGCCCCTCCATCCCGGCCTGGTACGCGAAGGCTGTCTGACCCTCGCGGTAGGGGGTGTATTCCGCGCTCCACCGCAGACTGCCCGCCAAGCCGATGTTCCAGTCGCCGGCGGGGACCGCCACGGCGAGTCCGCCCGTCAGCGCGGCTCCGCTGCCGTGCGCGGGAACCGGGAAGGCCAGGAAACTCGACGACACGGCACCAAGCACCGACCCATCGGCAAGCGGGGCTTCCTTGAGACCAGTTGGCAGATTGGCAGCCACCGTCAGGACAGCCAGATCCCGACCCAAGGTGTAGGTTCCCCGGACCTGGGTATCGGTGAGCCCTGATACCGAGCGCGAGACGGCGCCGGCCTCGAGTCGGCTGTCCACCCAGGCACTGCCCAGGTCCAGCCCAAAGGCCCCGCGCCGCCAGCTCAGTCCGGCGGGCACGACGACCTGGCGAACGGTGAACTGGTCCGTCGCTGTTCGGAACCGCAGCTGCCGAGCCTGCGCACCCACGACCCAGGCATTCCGTTGATCCGGCGTCGCCGGGGTCTGAGCGTGAACCGCGGCCGGAACGATGGCGGCGGCAGTCAGCAGCATGCGATATCGCATCATGGGCGCGGTATCACGATGATAAGTTCGACAATCGAACGGATCCGGGAGGGATCATCCTGTCGCAGCGCTTCCGCCGGCCGCGCATGGGGCAACGGCAGCCGCTGCCCGGTCTGACGGATCAGTGACCCGGCGCTCGAGGGGGCCACGATATCGAGGGCATCGAGCGCGGTGATAAAGCCGCTCCCAGGCGCTGCCGATCCGGGTCCCGTCACAAAACCTGAGAGCTGAGTCGGCATGCGCCCCATGGCGATGCTGAGCCGGTTCGCCAGGGCGGCCTGCTCCCGCGCATCGCGGAAGCCGGGGTCGCGCGCCACGGCCGCTTGGAACTGCGCAGCTGCTCCGGCAAAGTCACCCCGGTCGCGTGCATCGAGTCCCCGACTGAAGGCAAGAAAGGCCTGTAGATCGGCGGTCGGGCGCTCGTCGATGGCACGCCGCTCCGCAGCCGAGAGGGTAATGCCCAGCTGGCCGACGAGCTCCAGAACGACCCGCTTCTGCATGGCAAACAACTCGGCCAGGCGATCCGATGCCGTACCGCGCGCGGCCACTCTGCCGGTTTCGGTCGTCACGGCGCTGGCCTCGAGCCGCAGGTTACCACCGCGAGGCTCGTCGCGAAAGATGCCCTGGATGACCCGCTCGGCTTTGAGCAGTCGGCCCGACCGCGCCCCGGTTCCCGGCTCGGTCCGCTGCGCATCGGTGAGGGCCATTTCCCGGGTCAGCGCCTGAACCTGCTCCCGCTCGACCAGCCGGAGCGATCCGATCCGGCTCAGGTCGGTGAGCACCAGGTGGGCAATTCCCTTCTCGAGCGGCTGCAGTTCCGGATTGGTTCCCAGGTAGCGCCATGGAAGCACCGCCACGACGTTGGGAGTCGGGCGCTCTCGACTCAACACTGCTTCACGCGCCACTGCGTCCCTGGCGAACACCGCCAGCTGCCGCTGCGTGACATTGGTGAGCCGCAAGCCGACTTCTGCTTGCTCTGCACGACTGAGCCGCATCGACGCGAGGGAGCGATACACCGTCGCGGCACTGTCGAGATTGCCCGCGCCTTCGAATGCAAGACCGAGGTAGACGAGACCGGCAAAGGAGGGTTCAACGGCCCGCGCAGCGCGCAGCACGTCGATGGCCTGAGTCAGGCGACCGGCCTGATAGTAGCCGACGCCGAGACGCACCAGCAGATCACGGTCACTTGGAGTCCTCGTCCGCGCCGCTTCGAGGCTGGGCAGCTCTGCAGCCGGAACCGTGACCGGGCCAGGCGATCCGACAGCGCACCCAGCCGCAAGTGCGAGCGATAGCGGAACGGTCCACCGGGCGCCTGTGATCATGCGCTTCCACGTCGCGTTCTGAAGGATTGGCGCAAGATACAGGTGACCGGTCGGGAGGCAAAGCGGGCCGCCTGCCGTACCGGGAGCCGGTGCCGAGGTCGGGAACCAGGTGACCGGAAAACGGCCTCGGGATTCATTCCGGCTTCGTAAACAGTCGAGCCCAGCGAATGTTGGTCAGGTACGGTGCGGGCTTGAACGTCTCGGGATCATAGCTGAAGTACACGATCAGCGGTCGTCCACGCACGTTGGCCCGCGGCAGGAACCCGTAGTACCGTCCATCGTAGGAACCGTCGCGATTGTCGCCCAGCATCAGAAAGGAATCCGGCGGAACCACGATCGGGCCCCAGGTGTTGAGGTCCGGATTGTACCGGTCAGGATTGCTGCCGACGTAGTATCGGATCTGCCAGCGGCGCATTTGCGCCCGAGACGACGCATCAGCGTGGTAATTGGGGTCGGTCCGAACCACCCACGGCTCGTCGACCTTCTGGCCATCACGGAAGAGGACACCGTTTTCCATCGAGAGGGTGTCCCCCGGGAGGCCAACCAGTCGTTTGACGACCTTGAGCCCCTCTTCTTCGACCGAGTCGAACACGATCACATCGTTCCGCTCGGGCTCGCGAACGGCCGGCAAACGCTTCCCGATGAGCGGAACCTCCGCTCCGTAGAGCAGCTTGTTGACGAAGAGGAAATCACCGATCAGAAGGGTCCGCTCCATGCTGCCCGACGGGATCCGAAACGCTTCGACGAGGAAGGTGCGGAGAAAAAACCAGACGACCAGCGCGACCGCGATCGACTTCACCCAGTCCCAGAGCCAGCGCACGAACCCGCGCATCGACCGTTATTCCACCCAATCCGCGATGAAGAGGTTGGTCTCCCGTTCCGTCTTCCCGTTACGATTCGACGCCCAGATCAGTTTCGTGCCGTCCGGGCTGAACATCGGAAAGCTGTCGAAGTCGTCGAACCGGGTGACCTGCTCGAGGCCGCTGCCGTCGAGGTTGATCAGGTAGAGATCGAAGCGTCCACTGCGCGGGTTGGTGTAATTGGACGCAAAGATGATCCGCTTGCCGTCCGGGTGGAAAAACGGGGCGAAATTGGCCCCGCCCAAGCGGGTAATCTGTCGGGCGTTGGACCCGTCACGGTCCGCCACCCAGAGCTCGACCCGCGCGGGTCGGACCAGCCGTTGCTGCAGAAGACTGGTATAGTCGGCCGAGTCACGAGCGGTTTCAGGGTAACCTGCCCGCCAGACGATCGAGCGCCCGTCCGGCGAGAAGAACGCGCCACCATCGTACCCTACCCGGTTGGTGATGCGACGCAAATTGGATCCGTCGACATCCATGGTGTAGAGCTCGATGTCCCCGTCCATCGTCGAGGTGAAGATGATCGAGCGGCCATCCGGCGACACCGTCGCCTCGGCGTTGTACGCACCATTACTGGTCAGCTGGCGGAGATCTGAGCCATCGACCTTCGCCGTATAGATCTCGAAATGACCGAGCGGCCAGACGTAGCCGCGCGACTGATCGGGCCGAGCCGGGCAGGCCGGATCATGCTTGAAGGTCGAACTGTAGAGAATGCGGCGATCGTTGTCGTAGAAGTACCCGCAGGTGGTTCGGCCCAGCCCATTCGAGACCCGGCGCATGCCGGATCCGTCGGCGTTGATGATGTACTGCTGATCGCAACCGGACTCCAGATCTTCCTGCCGCTGAAAGATGATTTTCTTGCCATCGCGGGAGAAATAGGACTCGGCGTTGTTGCCGCCAAAGGTGAGCTGGCGGATGTTGGCCAAGTGGCGTTCACCGGGCTCGGGAGCCACCATGACCCGGCTCACACCGGACCGACCGGAGGAACAGGCCAGCGCGGCGACGCTGAGGGCGGCCACCACTGCAAAGAGAATCGGTTTCATCGAATTCGGCACACCAGTTTTGATGTTGCAAGAGCACCAGAGTCGAGCGGAATATAGCCCCCGTCAGTCCAGCCGCTCCCCGTGGGTTCGCTCATGCTCCCGCCTGGCCTGCTCCGCCCAGTGGTCCCGCGCGATCCGCCCGCGGTAGCCGCCGATCGAACGACTGATCTCGTCGAGATCCGACTCGGTCAGCTCGGCAAGCTGCCGGTACGTGGTGATGCCACGGGCAGACAGCAACCGCTCGATGGCCGGCCCGATTCCATAGATCCGCTTGAGATCCTCCCGCTCCGCCGCCGGCGGGCGGCCGTTGACGGAGGGGCCGCTGAGACGAGCTCGGACCAGGTCCTCGCGCATCTTCGCTTCCTGCGCACGACTGGCCTCGACGAACGAGCGCCGGTCATCGAGCAGGGCACGGAAACGGACGTCCCGCTCGCGGATCTCCGCCCGCAGGCTCTCGATCCTGGCCGTCAGACGCTTCTGCTCGACATCCGCCTGATCCCGCTCCCGGGCCATGACCGCAAGCCGGGCTTCGAGCTCCACGACCCGCGTGTGGTGGCTGTTGCTGGCGCCTGCCAACTCTTCACGCTGGTGGCGAAGGGCGGCAAGCTCCTCTCCCTGCGCGACTGCCTCCCGCTCGATCCGCAGCAGGGCGGCGGTGGCATCGTCGCGCTCGCGCGCCAGCGAGCGAATCAACTCCTCGCGGTCGGCCACCTGACGGCGAAGCGGCTCGAGCCGCTCGACTTGGGCCAGCAGCGCACCTCGTTGCGCAGCCAGGCTCGCCAGCTCCTCCTGATGGGCGACCCGCTCGGCTCGGAGCGCAGACTCGAGATCACCCAGACGAACCGCGAGTCCGTCGACCCGCGCTCGGGCCAGATCGCGCTCGGCGCCCGCCTCTCGTGACGCGTTGATCGCGGCGCCAAGCTGCCGCTCCTGCTCGGCCACCCTGTCAGCCAGCTGCGAAAGAGCCGCCTCGCCGCGACGGCGCTCTTCCGTCAATGCCCGCGCCAGCCGATCGCGTTCCTGACGAACGGCATCGAGCTCGGCCTCGATCCTCGACAGCTCCACAGCATCCTGATTCTGCACCGGTACGGGCAGCGGAGCAGTCTCGACCGCCTCACCCGCCCCAAGCCCGCTACCTGCCCACGAGCCCGCGGCCACCGGTTCACGGGCAACGAGAGTCTCCAGCTGGTGCTCGAGTTCACTGATCCGCGCCCGACTGGATGCCAGTTCCATCCGGGCATTCTCGATCCGATGCGCGGCGATATCACGGCCGTGATCGGCCTCTTCGAAGGCTGCCCGCAGTGCTTCGAGCTCGACCCGCGCCGAAGCAGCAGTGCGTCGTGCCACCGCCAGCTCCTCAGCGATTGCCTTTTCCCGCGCCTCGACCTTGAGCAAGTCCGCCCGGGCCCGCGCCGAACCGACCTCGAGGGTCTGACGGTGGGCTTCGAGGCTGAGGGCCCGAAGCTCGTCCCGTCGGCGACCGACCCGCCGGGCCCAGAGGCCGACGACGAGACCGCCGCCGACGAGGCCCAGCACGAGCGCGAATCCGTCGATCATCGGAAGGCCCGGAAGTCGGACGAGGTCGGGTCGTGACGATAGACCCGCCCGCCACGCATGACCACCAGCACCCGCTGCACCGCCGTGATGTCGTCGAGCGGATTGCCGTCGAGCACAACCAGATCCGCCTGATACCCCGGAGCCAACCGTCCGATTTCCTTGTCGAGGCCGAGGATCCGGGCATTGACGGAGGTGGCCGAGAGGATCGCATCCATGGGCCGCTGCCCTGCCTGACGGACCCGACAGACGAGATCATCGGCATTCCGCCCATGCGAGCCCGCAAAGGCGTCGGTGCCGAAGCCGAGCCTCAGGGAAGGAACCCCGGCGGCCTCGCGCACGACCCCAATCGCCAGCGGGGCAGCGCGATCCATCGCGGCAAAGAAATCGTCGCCCATACCCGGTAATCCGTGAAACCAGCGCCGATTGTCGAGGTAGTTACGGAAGACCAGGCTGCACTGCGGACCAAACGAGGCCTCCTTCGACGCCATCAGATCCATCGAGGCGCGAGTGGCAAACAGGCCATGCTCGATTCCATCACATCCGGCTTCGACCGCAGCGTGAATGCTTTCGTCACGGTGCGCATGGACAAAGGTCCGCACTCCGGCAGAGCGGGCCTCGTGACAGATCGCCTCGAGCTGCTCCGGGCGAAAGGTCGGCTCGCCTCCGTCCGCCAGACGCGCCGAGGCAAAGACCTTGATCAGGTCGGCACCAGCGGCAACGCGCTCGCGCACCTGACCTCGCAACTGAGCGGGCGTCAGCGCGCTGTCGGTGATCGGTGCCAGACTGGTCAGCAAGCGCGGCCCCGGCATTCCCCCGGCCGCAATGGCATCACGAATATCCAGGTCCTCGGGGGCTCCGAGACTCGCGACCGTCGTGAAACCAGCCATCAAGGTGCGGTACAGGTTCGCGGCCGCGGCGAGGGTTGCCGTGGCAGGAGAGTCGCCATCCTCGGAGAGGTGCAAGCGTCCCTTACGATTGATATACCAGGTCGGGTGGACGTGCAGATCGATCAGACCGGGAACGATGGTTGCGCGGGGAAAGTCATACGAGGGCGCGTCCAGTTTCCGGGGCTCGATCCGCAGGATTCGGCCCCGATCGACTACCACTGTCGCATTTCGGTGCACGGCTCCCTGACCATCGATCACCCGACCCGCAAAGATCGTGATCGGCCCGTCCTGCGCCATAACCAGGCCAGGCATGGCAGCCCAGAGGAGCCCTGCACCTATCGAAGCAATCCAGCTCATGCATCCTCACCGCGTTGCCCCGAAGGACGCCGCGAAATCGTCTCGAGAACCAGCCGTGCAAAATAGGGGCGACCGTGGCCCAAACCTACGACGACAAGTCAGTCGCCGTCGGTCGTGTCACGGCCGGCACAGACCAGAGGGACCTCAGCCTGATCCAACACCAGCTGAGATACTACGGCATCCGGGGGAGGACAAGCAGGCTTCGGGTCTGGCAACGGCCCGATGCCTGCAGCATCTTGACTCCAATGCCCCCGCTACCCCGCCTCGCGCCTGCAGCCCCCACTCGGGGAGACGGGGCCGTCGTCGATCGATCACCGTTCTGGATCGGGTCGGCCGCCTCGAGCGGGCTGCGACTCCACCTGCCAGGCATTGCCGAACGCCATGCCTCGATCACGGAGCGTGAAGACGGTTTCTACCTGACTCCCTATTCCGGGGTCACCACGGTCCGGGTCGGGGGCCACGGGATCTCAGCCGCGACCCGGCTGTCCGACGCTGACGTGATCGAGTTTGCTCCTGCCGCACGTTACGAGTTCGTAACCGGGGCGAACCGCGCTAAACCCGTCGCTGCCGCTGACCCCGAGCCGGTCTACGCGCCAGAGGCTCCGCGCCGAGCCCGATGGTGGAAGCGCAGGCGCCGGGCTGGATCGACCGGGGTCGGCTTCCCGATCTGGGCCTGGCTGGCCATCGCCCTGATCGTCGCGGCCGGCGCCTATGGCGCATCTCTTCTGGTCACGACCATTCGATCGGCCGCAAGCAGCCCGGACGGACCACCCCCGCTGACCGAGGCCGAAGGGCGGCTCTACGACAGCCTGATGGTGGAATCGACCCGCAGCCTCGAACGGGGCGCGACCCTGCTAGATCTCGGCCTGCAAGAGGAAGGGCTTCGGCAGTTGGCCGACGCTATCACGGTCCTGGATGCGAGTCCGCTTGCTCGGAACCCATGGGTCGAACCGAGCATCAACACGGTGGCCAAGGCGGTTCGAGACGTCTACCAGGCCCATCGCCTCAACCCGCCGGCCGGCCTGCGCCGAGCTGGCGGCAAGCTGGCCGACCTGAGCAAGACACTGAGCTCGAACCTCACCGCCGAACAGTTCCGTCAAGCCGTCGATCGGGTTCAGGACGCCTTCGAAGTTGCGCACCAGCGTCGATTCACCATTACCGGCCAGGACCACGCGGAACACGTCTCGCTCTATGGGAAAGGAAGCGCACTGGATATTCGAGTCCGCGATCTCTCGACCGAGCAGGTTCGGTTTCTGATCGATGGATTCGGCCGCGCGGGCATCCGCGTCAAAGACTTTTCGACCGATGCGATTCTGCAGGCGCAGATTCAGGCTGCCAGGGCCCGCGGCTGGGACGACCGCGCAGGCACTGGTCTCCATCTGCATATCGATCGCTTCCGCGACCGGCGGGATCGCTGGACCGTGACATCCGGAGGACCCTGAGCGGGTAGGCCCATCAGCCGCGCCGGTCGACCGTCTCCGTCAGGGCAGCGCCCAAGGCGGCGGCGGTCGGGTAGCGGTGGGCCGGATCGGGAGCCGTTGCCTTGGCAACGACGGACCGGATCGGCTCGTCCAGTCCGCCCGGAAGCTCCGGCATCGGTCCCTGCGCAAGCCGCGCCCGAAAAGCGGCCTGCGACTCGCTCTCAGAGAGCGTCCACGGCAGCCGGCCCGTCAGCAGTTCACACAACGTCACACCGAGCGCATACACGTCGATCGCTGCCGTCGCGAGGCCCGGATCCCGCAGCAGCTCCGGCGCGGCGTATCCAAGCGTACCGACGTCCTCTTCGATCCATCCGTCCGGCAGCCCCCGGGGCGGCGATCCGCAGGCCGCCACACCGAGATCGGCCAGGCGGACCGTGTCGTCCTCCATGATCAGGATGTTGGAGGGTTTTACGTCCCGATGATAGACGCCGTTGCTGTGCAGCCAGTCGAGCGCATCAGCGATCTGGCATGTGATGTCGGCGGCGCGCGCAACCGGGAGCAGCCCCTGTTCGACTCGATCCCGCAGACTCCCGCCACTCGCGAACTCGAGGATCAGGGTCGGCTCAGGGTCGAGCCGAGTCTCGTAGCAGTGCAGCAGATGATGCTGCCCGCCCAGCTCCTGCTGGAGCCGCCCTTCGGTCTGAAAGCGATAGAGCAGGTCGGGACGATCTCGATCGGAAGGCAGCATCCCCTTGAGCGCGACCCGCCGCCCGGCGTCGTCCTCCGCAGCCCAGATCGGTGCCGCGCCGGGACGCGAGAGCCGCTGCAGCAGGTGATAGCCGCGCACCACAGTGGCTCAGGTGTGCAGGAACTTGAGGCGGGTTACCTCGGCCAGGGTGATCTCATCACCGTCATCCAGCAGGAAGTGGTCGCCCCGCTTGAGCGGATCACCGTTGACTGCGGTGCCATTCAGACTGGAATCGATCAGGTAGTACTCTCCAGCCTTGCGGACCAGGGTGCAATGGTAACGCGACACCTGGTTGGCCGAGTCGCTGATGACGAGATCGTTCTTCTCGGCATCGGCCGGTCCCTGCGCAGCCCCGATCTTGAAGATGCCCTTGTCCTTGTCGAGCGTAACCAGCTTGCCACGACCGACCCCGTCCACGATCTGCAACACCGCGGCCCGGGTCGCCGCAATCGCATCGGCTTTCTGCTGGCGCGACTCCCGATACTTGGCGCCGAGCTTCACCACGATGACCAGGCCCGCTGCCAGAATGACCAGCACCGGAATGATGTAGAGTGCCTGACGCTGCAGATCCGACAACCGACGCCCCTTCTCGAGCTCAGCCATCAGGCTTCTGGCCCGCGGATTAGCCCCGTCCTGGTCGAGCACGAAGCGCAGGTGCTGTTCCGCTGTCGTCCAGTTCTTGTCGCGGATATCGATCTCAGCCTGGTTGAGCCGGCTGGCCACGACATCGCGGGTCGCCTGGTCCGCCTTGCCGGCCTGAAGCGCGCGTTCATTGGCCATACGGAGGTCATCGCGCGCCTGCTGTAATGCGCTCTGAGCCACCACGTTGGTCGGATCCTGCAGCATGACCTGGGTCCAGCGCGCCATGCGCTCACGAATGTGCGCCACCGAGGTGTCAGCCGACTGATCGGCAGCAAGCGCCTGCTGAATGGCGTTCTGAAGCGCCTGCCGTTCCTCCTGCGACTGCGCCACCGCACCGGACGGCACGATGGCAGGTCCGGACGCCCCTGCTGCCTCCTGCGCAGGAGTCGGCGCAGTGCCCGCTGCCGCTGGTGCAGCAGCCTGCCCGGTGCCGGGAGCGGGCAATTCTTCCGGCGGCTTCACCGCCTCGGCCGGCGGCTTCTTCTTTTTCTTGAAGAAGGGCAGCGGTATCTGGGCCTCGACGTTCGAGGCACCAAGAGCAATCAGCACGGCCACCAGCAGCATCCGCCGCATCACGCCTCCTTCGCTTCCGTCCCGTCCCCAACAGGTGCAGCCGATGCGGCAGCCAGGGCCTCGGCATCGACCTCGCCGCGCGTGCCGGCCAGCAACACAACTTCTTCGCCGTCCTTGACGACCCGCACGACGGTACCCTTGACCACATCGCCGCCGATGATGAGCCGAGACAGTGGGCTCAGCAAGTGGCGATCGATGGTCCGCTCGACCGGACGCGCACCATACGCCGGGTCATAGGACAGCTGCGCCAGGAGCGCCACGGCATCGTCGTCTACCTCGAACGATGCCTTGTACTCATCCCGGACCCGATCGGCCAGACTGGCCAGATGGATTCGGACGATCCGTTCCAGACTGTCGAGCTCGAGCGAGTTGAACGGAATGACGCCGCCCAGACGATTGAAGATCTCCGGACGCAGGGTGCTCTGGACCACCTGCATGATGATGTCGCGCCGCTCGTCGGCCGTCTTGGCGACCGCATTGGCCTCCTTGACGCCCAGATTGGAGGTCAGCAGCACGATCGTGTTGGTAAAGTCGCAGAGACGGCCTTTGGCATCGGTCAACCGACCCTCGTCGAGCAACCCCAACATCAGGTCCATGACCTCCGCATGTGCCTTTTCGATCTCGTCGAACAGCACCACCGAGTACGGCGATCGCCGCACCTGCTCCGTCAGAAACCCGCCCTGCTCCGATCCGACCAGCCCGGGTCGAGAGCCGATCAGACCGGAGATCGACCCCGCATCCTTGTACTCTGCCATGTCGATGCGAATCAGGGCACTCTCGTCATCGAACAGCGCGGCCGCCAGCCCCTTGGCCAGCTCCGTCTTGCCAACCCCGGTCGGGCCTACGAACAGGAACGATGCGGGCTTCCGCTTCTTGCGCAGATCCGTGCGCATCCGCCGAGCTGCCTCAGCGAGTGCTTCCACCGGCTCGGGCTGTCCAATGACCCGCTCGGCCAGACGCTCCTCGAGCTTGAGCAACCGGTCGCGCTCGCTCTCGAGCATCCGAGAAATTGGGATTCCGGCACGGCGGGCGACAACATCGGCAACGTCGTTGGAACGCACGTCCAGCGGCACCATCACGCCACGCTCGAGAATGGCCGCCTGCCGGGCCGCGAGGTCAGCCTCCTGCTCGGCCAGAAACTTGAGAGCGCCGTAGCGCAGCTCCGCCGCTTTGGCCACATCGCCCTGAGCCTCGGCCGCCGCCAGCTCGTTCTGCTTGCTCTGGATTGCCTGCCGGGTGGTCTGCAGCCCGTCGGCGACCGTCTTCTCTTCCTCCCATCGCGCCGCAACCGCAGCCAGATCCTGCTCGGCCGAGGCAATTTCGCGCTCGACGGCGGAGGCATCTCCCTCGCCGCTGGCGCGGATGCCCTCCAGTTTTGTGCGCAGACGGACCAGCGCCCGCTCCTTCTCATCGAGCAGATTGGGCTTGGCCTCGCGCTGCATCCGGAGACGCGCGGCCGCCTCGTCCAGGACATCAAACGCTTTGTCGGGAAAGTACCGGTCGCGAATGTGGCGTCTGCCCAGCTTGACCGTCGCCTGCAGTGCTTCTTCCGTAATGGCCACACCGTGGTGGCTCTCGTAGCGGCCTTTGACGCCCCGCAACATTGCCAGCGTCATCTCATCGTCCGGTTCGTCACAGACGATTCGTTCGAAGCGACGGGCCAGGGCGCCGTCCTTCTCGATCGACTCGCGGTACTCGTCGAACGTCGTGGCACCGACGCAGCGAAGCTCACCGCGAGCCAGGGCCGGCTTGAGGATATTGGCTGCGTCCATCCCGCCGGCCGACCCTCCAGCGCCGACCAAAGTGTGAATCTCATCGAGGAACAGAATCACATCGTCGAGTTCACGAACCTCATCGGCAATCGCCTTGATCCGCTCTTCGAACTCACCGCGATACTTGGCACCTGCCACGAGGCCGGTCAGGTCGAGCGCCAGGAGCCGAGCCTGTTTGAGCGACTCCGGTACGTCGCCCGCAACGATCCGAAGCGCCAGCCCCTCGACCACTGCTGTCTTGCCAGTACCTGGGTCGCCAACCAGTACCGGGTTGTTCTTGGTCTTGCGAAGCAGGGTCTGGATCACGTTCCGAGTTTCCGTGTCCCGACCCACGACCGGCATCAGCTTGCCTTGCCGAGCAGCTTCGGTCAGATCGCGGGTGAACTTGCCAAGCACGCTGCCGCCCTCGTCGCCGGCGCGCTCCTCGGCCGGCTGCATCACCTCTGGAGACGCCATCGCGGCGTTGACCTTGTCGGCCGTCCAACCGGCGTCGCGAAGTGCAGGACCCAGATTGCCCTGATCCGACTCGATGGCCGCTGCGACGACCTCGAACGGCCCGATGGTGCGAACACCTTTGGCATCGGCACGCGCCGTCGCCCGATCGAGCAGGTCGCGGAGGCTGCGGCCGGCCACCGGTTGTCGCCCAGGATCGGCCTTGACCGCATCGGTTCCGTCGGCCACCGCCGTCACCGCGCGCAGCGCGCCCGCAGCATCGAGCTGCAGCTTGGCGGCGGTCCGTCCCAGGGCGCCCTGCGGCTCGAGCAGCGCCATCAAGAGGTGCTTGGCCTGGATGTATGCCAACCCGGCGCGGCTGGCCACCCGTCGCGACTCCTCGAGCGCGGCGGTCAGATCCATCGAAAGGCGGTTGAAATCCATGGCGACTACGACCGTTTCGGAAGGTTCACTTTGATCTTGGGCGGCCGCGGCGACGCCGGCGACTCGGCCGAGGGTGCTGGAGCCGGCGCCGGTACCTCCGGAGCGATCGGCGGCGCGGCTGGCAATGGCATTGCCGCACCACCGCCCGACCCGACCACGCCCAGCCGGCGGCGGAACAGGACCGCACCGCGGATGCCGTGGCCCGGCTGCACGGTGACGGTAAGACCCGCAATGGTCGTCACATCCTGCGGCGTATCGAAATTGACGGCAAAGTTGCGCTGCCCCTCGACTTCGCACATCGCCGAACGCGTCATTGGCGCTCGCGGTCCACCGGACGCGTTGACGCGCAGCGTGACGCTCAGCTCCTGGCCCACGGCCCATTGCGCGCTGGCCCGCGGATCGCCCGTCAGCACCACGCGGTACTCATGACGTCCGCTGAGCTCGAGTTGTGTGAAGACAAAGGTGAGCAGATCGCCATCACGCTGCGGGTGCGATGGAGAGGTGACAGCTTCGTAGAAGTGCTCGCCATCGCGATCCAGCATGAAGCGGATCGACTCGATGTTGCGGTTCTGGCGGTAGTCCACGTACTTGCCGGCCAGCGCATCGACCAGGCGGCGGAGTCGCTGCAGCGTGTCCGTCGAGCGGACCACCAATGGCCGTAGCTCTTCCCGTCGGTCGAGCTCGCGTTGCACCGCCAGCAACCCTTGCTCGGCGTCGAGGAGTTCCGTGTACCCGGCGTCGACCTGGCCCAGCTCCTTGAAGAACTGTCGGGTCGAGGGACTCAGGTTGAGCGCCAGCGCGATCAGTCGGCTGGCGCGCTCGATCTGCTGAAAGAACCGGACCGGGGGAATCGCGAGATCGGCCGTTTCATACGCCGCCGTCTCGAGCGCAAGGACGGCACGCTCGACAAAGGCCCGAATCTCGAGATCGCTGCGGACGTCGACACCGCGTGCTGCGGTCCGGTCGGCAAAGTGCCCTGCCCGCTCGTGCACCAGCTGGTACTCGTTGCTGAGCAGACGAACCTCCGACTGGATTCGTGTCGCGGCATTGTGCAGCGCGCTGTGCGCAATCAGTGAGGCGCACGGCGGGATGTACTGGCCATCGAGTTCGAAGCCGAGCGATTCCGAGGCGCGTCGCAAACGACCGACGGCAATCGCCATCGGGCCAAGCTCCGCGGTAATGCCGAGCTGGACCTCGTAGCGAATCCGATTGAGAGCAGCCTGATTGGGGTTGCCGGGGTCGCGACCCACCGACTCAGGATCGGGTTCCTTTTCCGCCATCCGAACGACGTACACCAGCAGCTCGCTGACGCCCGCGAGGTCACCGCGGCGCACTTCGCCGTGCAGCGGCCGCGATTCGTCGACCTCGACGATTTCACCGCTGGGAGTGATGCCGCGAGCCCGAAGCACCGTGATCCGCAGCCGATCGCCGTCGTTCACCAGATCGATCTTCGGATCGAACTTGGCCAAGCCCTGCTCGACGGCGTCGAGCCGAACCCCGCCGCCGACCAGACCCGTTCCTGCGAGGCAGTAGCGGAGCAACCAGGCAACCTGCTCCTCGACATAACGGTCCTGGCGGAGAAAATGCTCCGGTGTCAGCAACATCCCGGTCGTCCAGTTGACCGAGCGGAAGTACGGATCACGCTCCATTATGCTGCACTCCTCCCGGGAGAACCCAGGTAACTGTTGACGCCCAGCGCCGCCTCCCGGCCGGGATCACTCAGCACGGCCGGCTCGAGCCGGTCGCCGACGACCCATCGTTCGCGCACATCGTGACGCAGATGAGCCGGCAGCACCAGCCGGTACAGCGCCTGTCGCTGCCGATACTCCGCCGGCGTCTGCAGACGACGGTAGGTACGCAGGTCGACCGGTCCGATCTCGATTTCGACGCCTACTGCGGCTGTGATCCCGTCACCGATCAGCGCATCGATACCGAGACGCCCGTTCTGGAGACCGAGCCTGGTTCGACGATCGTCGGGAACCGGCGCGATCCCAGCCACCAGGCGAATCGGTGACGCCGGGATTCGAAACACCGCCTTGAGCGCCAGAGCAGGGCCGTCCACCCGCCCGGCAATGCGGTGCAGCGCGGGCAGGAGACGCGCAATGTCGTACCAGCGTTCACGCGGCCACGGCGCGGAACTCAGGCGGAAGATCTCCACGATCCAGCGATTGGCGCCCTCACTGTCATCCGGGTGGAGGTCGAGCAGACCGCCTGCGGCGCGAAGGTGGTGAATCAGTCGAAGAAAGTGGTTGTCGAACAAGCCGAAGAGCCGGTCGATGCGAAACTCGCCCTCGGCGCTGTCTCGCATCGGAAACGGCACCGATTCGAGCGCTCCGGTGCCCGCCACACCCAGCGTGACTCTGGTCTCCGGATAGAGAGTTTCTCCCGGCGAGGGGTGCTGCGACACGATGGTGCCGCGAATCCATCCGGCCCCGGCTGCCGTGAGCACGATACGATCGGGATCCACACCGAGCCGGAGCAGTGCGGGAACCGCCGAATCGAGCGTGTGGCGCACGCCGCGATAGGTGGCCGCCAGGTCGGGCATCACGGCGGTCACGAGGCGCGCCGCTCCTCGGCGATAGCGACTCGAATCTGCTGACCGATCATGCAGCGCTCGCCGAGGTACTGCTCCAGCTCGGTCCGGAGGCGCTCGAGCTCAGCCTCGGGATCGGCAAAATCCTCGGGTGACACCGACACCGTAACATCCGTGACGAGCTCCAACCCGGTGTCGGTGATCTGCGAGGCGCTGGCCACCTTGACCTGGCCGATTCGAGGCTCGGTTGCTTTCGCCGCGATTTCGATGTCGGCAGGGGTAACGACCCGTTCGCGGGTGCGGAGCAACTCCGCGAATCGGTCGCGCGCATCCGTGTAGGCCGGCGGTGCCGCCCCGCCACGGGTCGGGGTCAGGTTGGCAACTCGGGCCGTTGGGTTCCGGGCCAGCTCGCTCCGGATCTGCTTGATCTCCCCGACGGCAATGCCGTTACCGCCTTCACCGTCGCAGTAGAGCAGCCGCATCATGCCGTAGCCGTCGTATCGTCCGCTGGCCTGCTTGGCAGGCGTGAACTCGAATCGGGCATTGCCCCGATAGCGGTAACGACCCGAGCCGGGCGGCGCTTCGAGATCCGAGATGTCGAGGTACGGTGTGCCACTCTCGCCGGTCACGCCCAACACCCCCATGATGTGACGATCGGTTGCGCCAAGCGGGCGGTGACTGACGACGGCACCCATGCGGCCGAAGTCGATCTGCTCGTTCCATGCTTCGATGTTGGAGGCGGTGACACAGTTGACCGCCACCCGGGCAATCTGACTCGCGACGCCGCGACTGCCCGCGGGCAGCGGCACCTGAAGCCAGGCCAGCTGGCGGTCGAGCGCCCGCTCGTGCCCGGGCGGAAGCACCCGCGGCACCGCTGCCGCAATTGCCGGGGGAAGTCCGGAGCGCCAGCGGCGATCCGGTGCCAGCTCCGGCATCAGCCACACGTTGGCTCCGTAGACCCCGCCAACCAGCGGCACCAGCCGATCGACGTCACCCGGCTCGACGGTCGCTGCGCGGCGATCCTTGACGAAATCCAACCGCTGCATTCCTCCCCGAGTTCGCGAAGACCGGAGCACGCCACGCTCGGTGACCTGGCCGCGTCCATCGAGCAGCTGCCACGGGCTCCGAGCCAGTACGGCCAGGATCGGCGAGGCCTGGCTGGCCGCCTCGACATAGAGACCGATTCGACTCAAGTGCTCGGCGTCGGTTTCGAACGCCAGGAACAGCGTCGGTGCCGCCGACGAGAGCTCGATCGGAGTAGAGTTGCCGGGGAGGATCGGCTGATTGACCCATGGCAGCCGCGCACCAGGAAGGGTCGACAGTCGCCCCGCCTCCGCAACGGCAGCAAAGACGATCTCGGTGGGCGCGATATCGACCGGAGCATCCGGTGTAAAGACGGCCTGCGCACCAGTCGCCTGGTAGCCGATCAACTCCGTTTCCGACGAGATCGTTTCGCGGCCCTGCAACTGGGAAAACTGCACCACGGCCTGGGCCGGACGTGCCAACCTCGCCGGCATCCCGAGGCCGCGGATCAAATCATCGAGCGCCGCGGCAAAGAAGACCTGGTCAGCCTCCTGATAGACCCGATCGACCTGCACTGCCAGCGCATGAAAGAGCGCCCCGAGCACCGGATCGGGCTGGGCCTGCGCACCAGTCACCTCGTAGAGCGACCGGGTGAAGTGCTCGCGCAGCTCCCGGGCAATGTCGGTCGCGCTGCGTTCCGGCGGTCGGAGGCTCTTGAAGTCGCTCATGGCAACCCGGTCATCGCGGCGTCTCGGGATCTGCCGTCCGCTCGGGATCCGCCACCTGGGGCGTTGGCCGGGAACCGACGTCGACCTTGGGCACCTGGGCCGACTTGGGATTGACCTGCTTGCCCATGAACCCGGGCGGCTGGATATGCACCATTGAGCCGACGACGCTGTTGATGCCGCCGGCAACCGACTCGACCATGGCGGCACCCTTGAGAATCGCATTCGTGCCCGACAGCGCCGCATCGACGTTGGCTTTGATGATGGCGTTGGCAGCGGCTTCCACGGAAACGTCTCCACCGGCCTTGATGACAACATCGGTCCCGACGTCATGCACCAGCTTCTTGCACTTGAGCCGGATCTCCTCCTTGGCCTCGAGCGCGATGTCACCCTCCGAATAGACGGTGACGACCGGATGACTCCCCTGATTGGTGAGCTGGACGAGGCAGCGCCCTTCCGGGGTGAAGATCTCGATCGTCTCCTTGCCGTCGTCATCGAGGAACTGGATCGTGTTGCCCGACCGGGTAATGATCCGCTTGGCAGTATTCTGTTCGGTTGCCTCGGGCGGGAGATCCCGGCCGTTCCAGAGCGAGCCGACCACGATCGGATATTCGGGGTCCCCATCGTCGAACGCGACGAGGACCTCGTCGCCCACCTCGGGAAGGAACATGATGCCTCGCCCATTGCCGGCGTGCGGCACGGCGAGCCTGGCCCAGCCGGTCATGCTGTCGCCGGTCTGCCAACGATATGCGACGCGGACTCGACCCAGCTTCTCCGGATCAGTCGCGGTCTCGACGACTTCTGCCGTGACGACGGTACGGGCTCGCGGCGTCGGCGGGCGTTCGAGGTTGGTAAAGGTCTTCCAGGGCGTTGCCACGAACCGGTTGCTGTAGTGCTGATCCTGAAAAGTGTGAACCACCTTGATCAGGCCAAGCTTGCCGGTCGTAGGCAGCGTGAAGTTGACACCGCCGATCAACTCGACCAGGTCGCCAGCGCCGAGACCGACCTTGACGCTGTGACCTTCGACTAGAACGGCGCTGCCCAGGGCGCGCTCGCTCTCCTGCCGCAGAATCGTCTTGAAGCTCTGATGGGTGGTCTCCCGAGCGGTGGGAAACTCGAGACCGGGGTCGCCTCCCATCTGGCGGGCCAGGTCGGTCACGGCGTTGACGACTTTGGCGGCTCCGCCTAACGAGGGCGGATTCTGGCGAACACCGGCGTGTCGATGCGTATGCTTGGTGAGCGGATCATAGCTCGCCCCGGACACGCCATGACTGGTCGGCCGCGCCCGGACACTCGCCTCGAGCAGGCTGTCCCCCCAGACGAGTTCCCAGCCCTGGTCCTTGAACTCGGTGCGCAACTCCGGTTCTTCTCCCTGAGTGACCAGAAAGGCGCCGTGCTCGTCGGCCAGGCGCTTCAGGAATGCAAACTCCGTCTCGTTCCACTGTACCAGGTCGAGCGGAGCCTGATCGCGTCGGACCGAGCCCTCGATCCGGACGCCGAACTCTGAGGCAATGTCGCCGAAGGTGCTCTGGGGAAAGTAGGCCGTGTTGACATACTCGAGGCGCTCCGACGCCGAGGTGGCCTCGAGGCGGAATCGCGAACCATAATTGAGCAGATGGCTCTGCACACCGTCACCGATGGCGCCCCGAAATATCGGGATGATCTGGCCACTCTCGCCCTTGAGCGTGACCACCACCTCATCACGGAGCAACTGCTCGAGTGACACATCCATCGCCGAGTCGCGGATAAACTCGATGCGACAGGTGGTATGCTGTCCCAGCTCCTGAACGACCTCGAGCAGATCGAGCTCGCTGTTGCGGAGCACCAGATCACCGATGGTAACGAAGACGGTGACTTTCATGGTGCTGACTCCGTCGGAGCGCGCCGGCCGTCGCTATCCAGCTCGGCAAATCGTGAACGGCCCAGAGCGTCGGTCATGGTGATCCGAAAATGCCGGTGACCGAAACCATGGTCGCTGCGTACGGTGGTCACTGACTGGACCCGGAACTGCTCGACCCCCAGCTCACGCAGCGCGAGGTTGATTGCATCCTTCAACGTCTCGTGGTCTTGCTGCTGACGACGTCCCGCATCGGTGAACGCCTCGAACAGCCCGAACCACCTGGCGTGGGGCCAGGTGGTCGAGGTCGTTCCGGCCATCGCGCTGATCAGGCCGAGGACCGCGTCGAAATCGTCCTGACGGACGAGCGAGCCGGTCGCATCGATCCGGAGCGGGAGGGCGGTCGAAAGCACAATGCGGTCCGGCGCGCCGACGGGCGCTCGTTACTTCGTGAACTTGTGCTTGCTCACATTCGACTCGTCGACCACGACGGCGAGCTCGAGCCGCAACAGGTTCTTGAACTGTACCGAACTGACCCCGCCACCCGACACGTCGGCCTGCGGGTTGCCGACCTCGAAGGCCGCGATCCAGCCCATGAACTCCACCGCGTGCAGCACCTTGTCCGCTTCGTCGAGGTACCACGTCACCTCGATCTTGTGGAGCGGGTCCTTGGACTCGGTCGCAATTTTCCAGAGATCGATCTGCGCGGACTGGGGCAGGTTGTCCAGCACGCTGGCGTCCATCCACACCTCGACCCGGCCGATCAGCGAGTCACCCACACGGCGTCCCACCTGATTGGCGTTTCGGGTAATGGTGTACTTGGCCTCGACAGGACGAAACTCGATGGAACCGATCTTGACTTTGACGCGGTTATACGTGGCCATGGTAGCTCCGATACAGTGGCGAGAGGCTTAAAACCCGAACAGTTGTTTGACCCGATCCATCACGGACGAGGCTCGGTCGGCGGTTCCCGTCTCGCCGGTCGAACCATCGGCGGAGACATCGGTCTCCGGCGCCGCAGCAACCGGAGGCTCCCCGGGTGGCGGCGCTGGGGCAGCGGCGGGCGACGGAGCGGGCCGGAAGGTGAATTCCGGATCCCGTTCGGTTCGCACCGGATGACGCGACGAGAAGTTCAACACCGACATCTTGGTGCGGTCGCCGCGCGCCAGACGGCCCGAGCCGTCCAGCTCACGGTCGACCCGAACGGTCCGATCCTCGTGATTGCTGTACCGCAAGTCGCGCTTGGGCGACCCATCCGGATTCAGCGCAGCGGCCTCGTCGGCGCGGCTGTTATCATCGGCCATTCGGTCCTCCTTCGTTACTCCTTGCCGTCCTTCTTGAAGTCAGGCGTATCGATCTTGAGCTCGAAGGTCTCGGCCGGGCCGACCGGCAGCACCTCGAGCTTGATGTCGAGGACACCCTGCGCAAACTTGTCCTCATCCATGTCGATGTCGATGTCGTACTTGTAGATCGTGCCCTTCTTCAGCTCGTCCTCGAGGAACTCCTCGATCGGATTGCGCACCTGCTCCTTCACGAGATCTCGCGTCAGCCGTTGTTCGGCCACCCGGCGGAGATAGACGGCAATCCGACGCTCCAGGTAGCGCAGCACCCGGTAGGACGTGAAGAACTTGAGCACGCCCTTGGGATCTTCGGCCTGGGTCCGGCTGCCGACGAAGCAGAGCTGATTGTCCTCGTTCCGAATGATGGTCACCACCTGCCGTTCCATCGACAGATGTTCCATCTGCGAAATCCGAGGCTCGATCCGGGCTTTCTCAGGACCGCGAATCTGCCCGAAGATCATGCCGACCGGACCCTGAGCGATCCCGCCCCCGGTGGTGCGATCGGTCCGGGCCAGCGAGCCCGCAAAGAGAAGGGACGACGGACCATAGAGATCCGCGTTGTCACTGTCGTCGTCGGCCGCTTCGAACCAGTGCTTGTCACGCAGTTTGACGAAGCCCGCAATGACCACGTCGGCCGCGGCGCGGTCTTCGGGACGCTTGAGGAACTCGTAGGCGCCTCCGTCAGTGCGGAACTGGTCGGACAGCGACTTGAAGGACAACTCGTCCTTGAGATCACCGATCAGCAGCATGCCCCATTTGTTCGCCATGTCCTCGAAGCGCTTCCGGACATTGTCGGGCACGTAGCCCGGCAGGACCATGTTGCAGATGAACTGGCGGAAATTGAAGCTGTCGTTTCGACTCTGAACGAATTCGTCGACAGCCTGGATCGTGGAACTGTTGACGTCGCTCGTCACCGCGCGGGTATCAGCGTTGAAAATGAAGAACTCGACCGGCGGACGCTGCACGCTGTCCCGAACTTCGGCATTCTCGAAGAAGAGCTGGATTTCACGGTAGCTCCGCTCGATCGGACGGATCTTCTCGTAGATCTGCTTGAGCACCTCGTCGCGCGTCGACTCGAGCGACTTGAGCTGGGCATCGAGTTTCTTGAGCGCCTGATCGTAGCTGTCCTCCGCAGACAGCAAGCTCGAGAAGTCGGTCACCCGCTTGAGGAACTGCGAGGCCGACTCGGCGGTGAAGATGTCCTTGAGCGCCGTCTTGGACGGCGCCGGGTGGATCACATTGAAGATTTCCTCGATCGCCTTGCTCGCGCCCTTCTTGGCGATGATGTCCTGCGCGGTCTTGACCTCGCTCACGCGTCACCTCCGGAGATCTTCCGCAGTGCGTCCTGAAATTCGGCCACCGCTTCGATGATTTCCTTGCGCTGATCCGGGTTGTCCCATGCCCGCCGGACCGAGAGCACCGCGAAGCGCTCACGCATCCGGTGGAGCAGGTCGATCTGGCTCTGCAGGTCGGCGACGTCGTTCCGCTTGCCCGGTTCCCGGGTCATCACTCGCTTGGGATCGAAGTCCTTGAGGCTCTTGAATTCGAGCTCTGCGGCGAACTCCGTGCCCTCGTCGCCCACGTTGGTCTTGAAATCGAGCGCCGGCTTGAACTTCTCGAACGCTTCGGCCAGACTCGACACCTTGGTGGGCTGCTCGTCCTCGAGCGCCTCCTGCCCGACCCGGTCGACGGTCATCGGCAGAATGGTCGCGGTGGTCTCGGTCGGCACCTGTCGCGGCGCCATCTTGACCCCGGCCCGCGTGACCTTCACGACTGGCATGTCTGGCTCTCCTCAGAGATAGGATTGTACCACGTTGCACGTTGCTATCAGGCGCGGCGCGCCTTCGCTGCCGTAACATCGGATGGCCGACGCGGCGCAACTTCCTTCACGTCGGTTCGCAACCCGCCTGGCGGCGGCGATGCTGCTTTCTTGACCGGCGGGGCACCCTGAACCGGTGTCGCCGACAGGACCGGCCACAACAATCGGGGAGCCACGAACCATAACAAGAACAACAGTACTCCCGCCATTAACGCCAGCGGCCAGCGCCGATCCAGCACGAAGCCAACCGGTGCTGCCCCGACCCCTTCAGGCACCAAGGCCGACGACGCCACGCCCACAAAGGCCGGCAGCGCAATGACCGGCGGACGCCAGAGCGCCGCTCCAGCAACGAATCCGACCGAGGGCACCAGGGTTGCCGGACCCCGACCGAGCCCCTCGCGCGCTACCGAGAGCGGGAACAGCAGTTCCCAACTGGTCGCGAAAAGGTCGCGCACCTCTGCCAGCGGACGGGCCAACTCATAGGCGTCCAGACTCGTGAGATACGCCCGCCCTCGGGGACCCGCAAGAGTCGTCAGCGCCTGCGCGTTGAGATTGCCGATCCCGACGATGGTCGTGAAGGCCGCACTCCCATCCACTGCCTGCGCAGCACGCGCCAGCCCGGAAGCGCCCGCCAGCAGCCCCGCATCATCACCGGACCGCCCAACATCATTGTCTCCGTCAGTCAGGACGACCAGCGCACCAAGTCCCTCACCCGTCTCGGCGAGTTCGCGCGACAGACGCTCGACGCCGGCCACCACGGCGCTATAGAGCCCGGTGTTCTCACGATCGGGATTGGGCAACCCATCGATCGCATACCGCGCCGAGTCGGGGGTCGTGAACTGAGCCGCAGCAATCCGTGCAGCAACGTTGACGCTCCCGAACGGCGCGATCGCCACCCGGACCGACCCGGCCGGCAGCGAATCGAGCGTTCGGAGAAAGTTCCCGACCACCAGCTTGGCGGTCCCGATCCCCAGGTTCCTCATGCTGCCGCTGACGTCGACCAGAACCAGCACCCGGTTCTCGCCCGTTCCACTCGACCAGGTTCGTCGAGCGCGGCCCGCGAGGCTGGTATCCCGCAGGAATCGCGCCCGCCAGGTCAATCCCAAGCTGTCGGGAGACCGACCCGCCAGCTGGCGGGCCTGCTCGGGGCGAAGCGAGACCGTCGTCATCAGACAGGGCCGGGCCGATCGCTCGCCGCAACGCAGCAACGCCACCTCGCCATCCTGCCCCGCCAGAGCCCCAACCCCGATGAGGGCGAGGCATCCTGCGGCAAGCGCCGCGGCTTTCACTAGCTCGCCTCCGGAAACCGACGGTAAAGAAAGACGCGTGATCCGATGGTAATCGTGTCCTGATTGAGCAGGTCCTGCGGGCCCCCAACGGCCCGACCGCTGAGCGCAATCGGCTCCGAACCAGCGCCTGTCGGCACCACCTGGCTGCGCCCCTGCTGGCTGCGCACTTCCAGGCTTCGCGCCATGGTCGCCGTGCCATGGAAGGGAACCACCCAGCCGCGATGCCCCAAGAGTCCGACCGATCCGGAACCAGCCCGCTCCAACTCGATGACGCCCAGGGAGCGGGCCATGACCGGATGGATCACACCAATACCGGTGGCCGCCCCGATCACCAGAAAACCCAGCAGCTGCCAGAGATCGGACGGCCCCGGCAGCGACATCAGCAGGGCGCTGACAATGCCGGCTCCGCAGCCCCAGAGCAGGGACTCGAACGGGACCACCGCATGAGTCCTGACCCAGCGAAAAGCCAGGAACATGCCGAGAAACCCGCCCGTAAGCGCCCAGGTGATCAGACGGGCAGCAATGAAGCTCTGGCGCGAGTCACCGAGTCCTGCGTATCCGGATATCACCAGGCCCGAGAAGGCGCCGACTGCCGCGCCAGCGGCTCCGAGCCCGACACCAGCGGCAAGCCCGATTACCAGCCCTTCACTGCGCGCCCGCGCCAGCGCACCAAGCAGCATCCCGCCGACCGCCGCGCCCAGCAGGGTGGCCACCGCAACGTCCAGGGTACCGTAGCTGGTGAACACGTCACCCAAGTCGGTGAAGAGCGTCGCCGTCACGATCCAGGCAAGTGCCGCCCCGGTACAGCCGGTTACCAGCGACAGGTATGAGGTCTTGGAGAGAAACGGCGTGGCTGGCGGTTCCGCCCGCGCGGCCACGGCGGCCCGCCGTGGCCGCATTCGCAACTCGATGGCATGGTGGGGCGTGATGCCGAGCGACTGCGGCGTCCTGGCGCCGTCGACCGGCCGCCCGTTCCACGCCACCATCAGTTCGTCCTCAGGCCCGCCCTTGAGGACCAGGCCACGCTGACGAAACTCTTCGAGGACGTGATTGATCTGCAGCCCTAACGGGCGGTCATCATCGAGGGTAAAGGAAACCCGCGAAACGCCACGCTCAGTCGTGAGATCGACGTTATAAGTTGGCATCCGGAGCGGGTGGAGGAGACCCCATAGTGTAGCGGCAAACGTTAGGCCCGGTCAAGCATTGCACCTCGGCCACCGGGTTGTCAAAGGCGTCGACACCGGCCCGGGGAACCCGCTCCCCACGAATTTGACAGCCCGACGCTGGAGCCGGCGGCTGCGCGAAGTGGGCTGTCAGCTGGGACCGGCCTCGCGAACCTCCCCCTGCTGGCAAAGCGCAAACAGCTTGCGATCGGAAAGTCTGGCCCAGGTAGCCGGATACTCGAGCAGCTCCCTGACTTCGCTCCGCAACTCGCACCGAAGACACTGGAGGACGGTACCCGGGTTCACCTCGGTGACGCGCGCGATGAGATCACCATCCTCGTTGCGGATCTCGCGAGTTCCTGAGCTCGTCACGGTTCCCCCCTCACGAAACAATCCTGCTCAGCAGCGGCACGGAACGACCGAAAGATACCCATGCACGCCGTCCCCGGTGCGGCGCGAGGCCGCCGGAGACCGTGCATTGGACTAGACACCGGCCCCCCGCGATTCGATGTTGAAGCTATGTCGAAACCGGCCGCTCGGCTCACCGACATGCACGCCTGCCCGATGCAGACCCCGGCCGTCGTGCCGATTCCGCACGTCGGTGGCCCGATTGCGTTCCAGGGCGCCCCCACGGTCCTGATCAACGGACTGCCGGCCGCGCGAGTGGGCGACGTTGCCATCTGCGTGGGGCCGCCGGACGTCATCGTGGCGGGGTCGCCAACCTGCCTGATCGCCGGGATGCCGGCCGCCCGGATGGGCGACAGCACCGCGCACGGCGGCAGCATCGTCGCCGGCTCGCCCAACGTCATGATTGGCGACTCCGGCGGAGGCGCCGGCGGCGCTGCCGGTTTCAGCATGTCGGCCGCCAAGGCCAAAGGCCTGGCCTTTACCCGAACCGATTGCGCCTCGCAGGGCGCCCGGGAAATCGTCGCCGCCTCGCCGTTCGTCCCCCCGGAACCCGCACCCGGGCAGGCGATCGCGGGACACTGGATCGGGATTGCGCTGGTCGACGAGGCCGGCCGTCCAATGGCAGGCGACCCGTATCAGCTCGAACGCGAGGGGACCGACCCGATTGCCGGCCTGCTGGACGCCGAGGGCCGCGCCCGGCACAAGGGCATCGAGCCTGGGGAGTATCGCCTCACGTTTCTCCGCCTCGAAGACCGCGCGGTCCGCGCCGACGGCGGCGATCAGGGGGAGTCGATCGCTGCGGACGACCGCACCGAACCGGCCGAACACACGATCCAGCCCGGCGAGCACACAGCGGTTGCCTCGACACTGGCCGAATTCCGCAGCTGGCGGACGGTCTGGGACGACCCGGGCAACCAGGAGTTGCGCAAGGAACGGGTCAATCCCTTCACCCTGGCCGCCGATGACGCGCTGATCGTTCCGGTCCGGCGGCACCGCCGATTTTCCCGCAGCACCGACCAGGAACACAAGTTCATCGCAACGGCACCCACGCTGCTGCTCAATCTCAAGGTCCTCGACCGCGGCCAGACGCCCATGGCAAATCGTGCCGCGCGTATCGTGCTGGGGACCGGCGGTGAGGGAGCCGCAGTCGACGGCGTCGTCCCGAATGCAACCGACGGCGACGGACGCCTGTCGCAACCCCTCTCACCATCTCATCGCGCTGGAGAACTCGCGGTGCACCAGGGCGACGCGGAAAGCGAGGTCGACCTGACGCTCTGGATGCGGATCGGCGAGTTGGCACCCGCCAACACCATTCGCGGGATTCAGATGCGGCTCAACAACCTTGGCTACTTCGCCGGCTTCGCAGCGGCGGACGAGGTGCAACTGCGGTGGGCGACCGAAGAGTTCGAGTTCGACCATGGGATGAAGGTCACCGGCAAGTTCCGCGACCCCAAGGTCTACAACCGGATTGCTCACGAACACGGTGACCTGCTGCCGGACGAGACGGTGCCCTGAGATGGTCGACGCAATCTACATCCCGGACATGGTGGACGAGACCGACGCCGGGATCTTCGCCACCCATGCCAACCGCGCGGTGCTTCCCGTCATCGTGGCCCCGACAGCCAGCGACCGTGCCAAAGCGTTCAACACGGTGCGCAAGGACACGGTAGTCGTGGCCTGCGCCAATCTGTACCCCTCCAACTTTGCCTTCGATTCGTCGGTCGTTGCCCCTGCCGCGCGGGAAGGATTCCGCAAGCTGGGCGGGATCATCCGGCGTCACCCGGGGTGCCCGATGTCCCTCTTTGGCCACGCGGACCCGAGCGGCAGCGATATCTACAACAAGTGGCTGAGCGAGCGTCGGGCGCGATCGATCTATGCGGTAATGCGACGCGATGTTGCCATCTGGGAGGCACTCTACTCGGATCCGCAGGGCGCCTCGGGCGACACCTGGGGGCTGCGAGCCGTCCAGACGATGGTCGATGCCCTGGGCTTCCCGCCCGGCAACCTGGACGGTAAGCAGGATGCAGCAACCGCGGAGGCCATTGCCCAGGCGATCGGTCAGCCCGCGGGCACCCAGGCCGCCAATACCAAGGCCAACCGAGCCGTGATTTTTGCGAAGTACATGGACTTCCTGCGGAGTGGTGACGCGAACGCGCAGGACTTTCCCGAGCTCGACGACGACGACTTCCTCGGCCGCGGCGGGGCCAAGGCCTCCTTCCAGGGCTGCAGCGAGTTCAATCCGCAGTTCCTGCTCGGCCGCGAGGAGCTTCAGGCGCTTGAACGCGGCGGAGCGGAAGGCAAGACGAGCCGGGACGAACTGAATGCCCCGAATCGCCGGGTCATCGTGTTTTTGTTTGCCAAGGGAACCAAGGTCGATCCCGCCAAATGGCCTTGCCCGGCTGCTGCACAGGGCGTTTCCGGCTGCACCAAGCGCTTCTGGTCCAACGGCAAGGCCAGGCGTGAAACGGCGTTCGATACCCATCGCCGCCGCTTCGGTCGAGAAGTGCCCGAGCACCGCCGGGACCTGACCCCACCGAACCCCGAGCTGGCGGAGGAACTGGGACGGGAGGAAACCACATTTGGCTGCCGCTTCTACCATGGCGTTGCCCTGCATTCCCCGTGCGAGCGCGACCTGCGAATCTGGGTCCTGCAGCTGCTGGTCGACCAACCGACCATTACGCGCTTCGACCGACCGACGCCACCGGTCGAGCCGGTGCCGCTTGCCAATCGACGCTTCGTAGCTATCGTAGGCGACTCCCGTGACGCACCGGTGATTCGGGGCAGAACCACGGTCAATGGCGTCATCGGCCTGCCCGCGTTCCATCCAACGACGCGAATCACGCTCAAGCTCGACCTCTATCGCGACCCGGACACACCAGAGCCAGCGCCCGGGGCCGGCACGGTCGATTCGCAGGCCTATCCGGACGAGCAGACGTTCCACGTGCTCAAGCTCGATGGCGGCGCCCTCCAGCCCCTGCGCGCGCAACAACCGGGCGACATCGGATTCGACCCGGATTTCGATCTCGATGCCCGGCCACCATCCGAGGCCGATCGCGATCTGGCGCTGCTGCAACGCCTCTTTAACCTGGGCTACGGACCGGACGACACCGGCCGTGACTTCGCCAACTGGGATGACGACGATCGACGGCGTGTCATCGCGGCCTATCAGCGCGATCAGAAGCTCGACCAGACCGGGCGCCGCAACGAGCCAACCTCCGCGCACGCGTTCGAAGATTTCGGGAGCTGAGCCGTGTCGCTCAACAACGTCAGCGCATATACCAATACCGCCAAACCCTACGACATTTCTGTTCGCCCGTTTCACCGGATCAACTGTCCAAGCTACGATTTGTCCGTCGATCAGCGCGACGAGGCCGTCCCGGCGGAGCCGCTCCAGCAGGCAGACGGCATTGCGCGAAACGCGGGAGCGCGTGGGCCGCAGGACTTCACTGAATCGGGATTCACCCAAAAGCTTGCCCAGGCGCTGGTCGACGGACTCGATACGCTGCTCACGATCATTCCCGGCATCAATCTCATCCGGGGTGCTGCCGAGGCTGTCAACGAGGCGATCAAGAAGTTTGCCGACCGTGACCTGATCGACGAGGCCAAGAAGGCCCTCGCCAAGGCCATCGGCAAGGCGTTCGAAAGCGCCCTCTTCGATCGCTACATGCGGGTGATTCCGGCGTGGGTCCCGGTTGGACGATCAGGCTACGACGCCTCCAGTTTTACCTATCCGGGGCCCGGCGAGTCGCGCCAGACCGACCGGGAGGAGGAGCGCGAAGTGGAGGGCGTGCTGACGGCGAGCTACCAGGCGTGCAATGACGTTCCCCACACGCAGTGGACCCGGTACGCCCGCTGGCACTTTCACGTCCGGCCCCTGCCCGGCTACCGTAAGGTGATCGGGCGCGGCAATATCCGGATCAGTCAGGAGGAGGAGTTCATCGACCCACCCGGGTCCCAGCTGGGCACCGACCGGTACAAGCCGGTGCTCGATATTTATGGGCAGCATGCCAGGCAGGACGATAGTGATCTCGGCGCCATCGAATGTCTGTTCGATGTTGGGGCCGTTTCGCTGCCCCCAGCCGACGGCGGCTCGCACGGCGTGATGTTCGACCCTCGCTGGCCCTACTGGCCAATGACTGGCGACCACTTCTGGGCCGCGGGTCGCTGGGCCTACGACTGCGCCCGGGCGGGCAAACCGCTCGGCCGCGACGACGACCCCGACGAACTGCACCCGACCCAGATCCATCCCTGTAAAGCGATTGCCTTCTCGAGGTACGAAGGATTCAAGTTCCCAGAGAATCAGGGTGGCGTCCGGGCCGTGCGATTCTTCTTCATGGCCACGTCCGAGGGCGGCTACATCAATTTCCGGGCAAGTACCGACCGCGACGGGAAGACGCACCAGGCACCGATCACGCTGCGCGATCGACCCTACGAGTTCATTGTCGACCTCCCCGAACGCGCGCCGATCCGCAGCCCACACCCGATCGGCGCGACGACCCGCTTCATGCGCAACACCATCGTGGTTCGCCCGCGCCTGCTGATGCAGATCCGGATGGCTCCGTTTACTGGAGGCGACAAGCAGACCCCCGCCTGGACCCCCGGCCTGCACTTCCATGACAGCATCCTGCCCAAGGTCGTGTTGCTGCCTCCCGACAAGCCGGGCGAGGCGTCGAAGCAGGCCCGGGTCATCATTCCCCTCGACAAACTCCCCGCCGGCAGACCGGACGCAGCTGAGGTGTATGCGTTTGACCTGGCGCTTGGTTGGCACGATCCGGATGGATCAGAGGCGGAACTCCTGCAGCCGGTAACGGTCACCTTCGAGTCGCTGACCTTCGCCGAGGATCACGCCCCGGTTCGACTCAAGACCTGCATCAACGGGCGCTGGAAGATCACGGTCCGGTCCGATGTCGACGAGAAGGAACGCGTGCCGATCAACCAGCAGGAGCAGTTCCACCTGCCGAACGATGCCCGGCTGGCGATTTCGGTTCACGGCACCACTAGACATGGGTTTGGGGAGTACCTCGAGGGTACCCGACTGGCCGAGCGCCACCTGCGGGTCGGTGGAATCATCGATATCAAGAAGGATCTCGAAGAGAAGCTGCAACAGGCGCGAACCGTGGCCGAGCGGGTCATGATCGAGGCAGACCTGAAACGCATCGATGCGCTGCTCGAATCCCTGGGTGACTTCATCGGGCAACGCTATACGCCGGACTGGCTCTCCGATATCGACGCCAGGCGCGAAACCGATGACCTCGCCGAACAGCAGCGGGTCTCTGCCATTGCCCGGGAACTCTGGGTCCGCCCCGCACCGGTCTTCAATCGGCACGATGAACCGATCGGCTGGGTCGAGGGTGTCGGCGACGATCTGCTCCCGCACGACGTGCGCCGTGCCCGAGGAGCAATTATTCCGGAATGGGACCGGCTCTCCAGCGCCGGACGACTGGTAAGGTACCTCAAGGACAACGCAGCCGGGCAGCCGCCCGATCAGCAAACCACCGTCATGGCCCGCTTGATCGGCAACCGCTTCGTGCCGGTTGGGGCCGGCAACAACCTGGCACAACAGATCAATCTGGTGAGCGGAATGTTCGGTGACACTGAGCCGGTCGAATACGAAGCCACCGTACGGGTCAGCATCCCGCGGCTGCCCTGAACCGCGAAACTCCTTGGCGCAACTTCAGGGACGCTCGAGCCGCCTGACCTCATTGGCCGCGTCGCGGTGCCCCTGCGCCGCTGCCTTCTGGAACCACTCGAGCGCCTGCTCAGGCGATCGGGCCACCCCTTTGCCGTCCTTGTAGAGCCGTCCCAGGAAGTACTGCGCCTCGGCATCTCCCCGCTCGCCCGCGATTCGATACCATCTGGCGGCCTCGGCCTCATCCTTGGCAACGCCCGCCCCACGTTCATACAGGCGGCCCAGCCGACGAGCCGCCTGCGGACTCCCCCCGGCAGACGCCTTCTCATACCACTGCGCAGCTTCAGTCTGGTTCCGACTGACACCCTTGCCATCCTCGAGGGCAACACCGTACTCGAGCTGCGCCCGCACCTGCCCGCCCTGCGCCGCCTGCAGGAAGTAACTTGCCGACTGGCGGTCGTCTCGGCGCACCCCAAGACCGTCTCGATACAGGTACCCCAACCGTTCCTGCGACTCCCGATTCCCACCTGCCGCGGCGCGCTGATACCAATCAGCTGCCTGCGCACGGTCCTGCGGCACCCCGCTTCCGTCGTCATAGAGCCTGGCGAGGTTCCGTTGCGCAGTTGCGTTCCCGGCTTGTGCCTCGGCGCGGCACAGTTCCAGCGCCGCGCTCCACTCCGACCGGCTGACCGCACGAGCGCACGTCGGCGTCACCGCCGCAACCGGCGGCGGCGGAACCGGCGCTGGAGCCGGGGCGGGGGCCGGAGTCGGGACCGGCGCCGACGCAACGACCCGAGCAAGCTGCGGACGCCAGACCACGGTTTGCCCGGCCCCGACTTCGATCCGCTCACGGACTGGCTCGTAACCGGACGCTGCCAAGGCCACGACCCGAAGCCCCGCCGCAACACGATGCTGTGCACCCTGCACCGCGCGACCATCGATGGTCAGACGAGCCCCGCCGGGCAGGGGTACGCCGACCGCGATCGTGCCGGAATCAGCGGCGGCCAGCACCTCCGGCGCGGGCGGCGGCGGCTCGACCGGCTCGGCCGCGAGCGGCGTCTCGCTCACCGCAGGTGGTGGCGAGACCGGCACGACGTCATCACCGCCGCTGAAGGCCACCACGGCAATCACCACGAGCAACACCACTCCGGCAGCCAGGGCAAGCTTCTTCCCCATGCTCCCTGAAGGCGAGCCGACCTGCACAGGCTGCGCCGCAGCTGGCGTTGCCGCTGAAGGAATGACGGGCGCAGGAGCGGGCAATGGCGTTGGGTAGACCGAAGCAGCGGGCGCAACCTGAGTCGCGCCAAGTTCCGCAGCAAGAGGACGGAAGACCTGCGTCTCACCGATCGAGTAGCTCGCCTGCTCGGGGTCGGCGCTCTGATCCTGCTTGAGCCGGAGTGCCACCAGACGGTTCCGCTCCAGATCACGGGCAAAGAAGACCACCCCGCCACCATCGGCACGATCCATCTTGCCGACGATATCATAGGCGCCCGCCGTCGCCTCCTTGACGGCGGCGAGGATCTCGGCCCCCTCGTCGTCCGGCGGCGTAAAGCCGACGACCGAAAGGTCCGCACCGCAGCGGAAACAAAAGCGGTCCCAGTCCGGCAGGGTGCCCTTGCACTCGGGACACTTGCTCTCCAACCCCGGCACTGATCCGTCCAGCGTGCGAACCACTTCGAGGTTGAACTCGTCCGGCGCACCCGCCTCACGCGAGAGCTTCATCGCCACCAGATTGCCGCCCTCGAGCTCCCGGGCGAGATACACGACATTGCCGCTCTTGCTCCGCCCCATCTCGCCCAGGATGTCATAGGCACCTTCGGCGGCAAGGCGGACTTGCTCCAGCAGCTGTTCGAACGGATCGCCACTACCCGGGGCGACATTGAACATGGTCTGACCATCGGCCACAGTCACGAACTCCACAGCAGAGATTATCCCACGGACCCGGCGTCCGGCACGTCCGGATTCCTAACGTTAGACACTATCACCTTGGCAGCAAGGTCGCACCCCTTGCGACCCGACCCCGGCCCCGCAGATTCCCGGCACCCGTTCTGCGGAGACGCCATGCCTCGCTTCGGCCCGATTTTCGTCCTGTTGCTCCTGCTGGCCGGACCAGGTCCCTCCGCCGCCCAAACGGCACCGCGAGTGGGCATCATCCAGGCCACCGGGATGGGCTCGTTCGGTGCGACGATCCTGGCGCATCGGCAGACCCCATTCGACACGATCCCAAGCTCCATCGCTGGGGCCGACCTGGGCCGCTACGACCTGATCGTGATTGACAACCTGTTCCGACTTCAGGACCTGAACGGCCCGGCGTTCAAGGCGTATGTCCAGAACGGCGGTGTGCTCCTGGTCATCAATCCGAGAGTAGACGGTTTCTCCCGAGGCTGGGCACCGTACGAGATTTTCGCGGGCGAACACACGGTCGAGGCGCGCATCACCAACCGCAAGCACCCCATTTTCGCCGGGATTTCCGGCGACAAGCTCGCTGACTTTGCCGAATCGAACGGGGCCTTTGTCGGCAACTGTTCGTTGACCGAGCCGGCGCGCGAATGGAAGGTCCTCGCACGTCACGCCAGGCTGAGTCGCAACGCCGTGATCGTCGAGGCCGCCTTCGGAACCGGACACGTGGTGGTCGCCTGCACCCGCTTCGACCACTACGATGCGAAAGCCACGCCAACCCGGCTCGGTGACAACCTGTTCGGGTACCTGCTCAGCCTTGCGGCAGCGCGCTGACCGCCTCACCCAACGCCCGCAGCGCCACGTCGACGGTGCGCCGATGGGTTCGGAAGGACAGAATCGCCATCCGCAGCGTGTAACGCCCGTCGATCATGGTGGATGACAGGAAGACCCGCCCGTCGGTGCGCAGCCACTCGACGATGCGGCGATTCAAGGCGTTGGTTTCCTCGAGCGTCAGCCCCGGGGGCGCCCACCGGAAGGTCACCAGCGAAAGATCGGGGGGCGGACCGACCTCGAAACCCAGTTCGGCGACCCGGGCATAGAAGTACCGGGCCAGCAGCAGCTTCTCGTCCAGCGCAGCCCGGAACGGCTTGACGCCAAGCAGCTTGAGCGGCAACCAGATCCGCAGGCCCCGAAAGGGCCGCGTCAACTCAGGAGACACATCGGACGGCGAGGTCTCTGTGAGGTCGTCAGGAATGTCCTGCATATACGCCCCATCACCCTGATGCGCCCGACGCATCGGCTCCGGATCGCGAACCAGGACGATGCCCGAGCCGTAGGGCAGGAAGAGACTTTTGTGCGGGTCCAGCACCACAGAATCGGCCCGCTCGATGCCACGCAGCTTTCGCTTGCCGGATTCGGTCAGAACAAAGAAGCCGCCGTAAGCACCGTCGACGTGAAACCAGCATCGCTCACGCGCCGCAATGTCCGCCAGCTGATCGAGCGGATCGACCGCACCGGTATCGGTAGTTCCCGCCGCCCCAAGGATGAGCCAGGGGCGGAGCCCCGCGGCCCGATCGGCGACAATCTGGTCGGCGAGCAGGTCGGCCCGCATCCGAAACGCGGCATCGATCGGAATCCGACGCACCACGACCTCACCGAGGCCGGCAATCCGGAGCGCCTTGTCGAGCGAGTGGTGCGCCTGCGACGTCAGATACACAACCTGCGAGCTCACTGAGGCGGCACCGATCGCGTGAGCTTCACGCGCCGTGACCACCGCGATCAGGTTGGCGATGCTGCCGCCGGAAGTCAGATTACCCGCCGCTTCCGGCGGAAAACCGAGTTCGTCCGCGACCCAGCGCAACACCATGTTCTCGGCGCGAACAGCTCCTGGACTGCCGAAAAAGACGCCGGAGTACTTGTTGGACACCGCCGCCAGGTAGTCGCCTAACGCCGAATAGTAGATCCCGCCGCCCGGAATGTATCCCAGAAACCCTGGCCCCGCCGTATTACCACCGGACCGAAGCATCTCCTGCTCCACCAGGGGCATCAGCTCTCGAAACTCGAGGCCATGCTCACCAATGGGCGCGTGGAGGAGGCCATCACCCTGGTGGCTTTCGAACGCCGGCAGGTGCTCGATCGACCGGAGATAGCGATCACCCGCGGCCGTAACTGCGGCCCGCGCCGCACGGCGACGCCCCGTTCCGGGATTGAGCGGGCGGGAGGCGCGCTCCAGCTCCTTCAAGCGGGCAATCAGAGCTTCCGAGTCGGTCATGATCTCACGAAGGCGAAGGCCGAGGCGTCTCGCGCGGACATGGCGCAGGAAGGAATCGCCCCGCCGCACGATGCGCGAAAAAGAATAAGGGGGCGAACCGGAATTCGCCCCCTTCTTCTCAGATCCCGCCGCCGGTGAACCCGGCGGCCCCCGCTCAGAACTTCGACCAGAGATACTGATTGGTAACCTCGTGGTGGAACTGAATCTCCGGAATCTTGATCAGTGAGCCCAACGCCTTGGGGCAACGCTCCGCCGAGGCAAGCTTGAGATCTGCATATTTCTTGTGAACCGACTCCGTCAGCAGATCGGCCGCGTACTTGGAGCTCTTGAACAGCCGGATCCCGTCGTAAATGTTGTCGGGCAGGAACTTGGTCCGATCCCGCTTCTTGTCGCCAGAATCCTCGATCGGCCCCTCGAGCCCCGTCCTGAGGAGCGAATAGAGTACCATATAGGGGTTCGCGTCGGGCGCAATCGAGCGCACCTCGACGCGGGCCGACTTCTCGTTACCGATCGGAATCCGAACCATCGAGCCACGGTCCACCGCGGACGCCTTGATCTGATTCGGCGCTTCGTAGTGCGGATCGAGGCGTCGATAGGCGTTGACGCTCGGATTGAGGAGAAGGCAGAGCTCCTGCCCACTCGACAGAATCCGATCGATGAAGCTCCAGCCGAACTCCGACAGGAAGTCCTGGCCTTTCTTGTCGTAGAAGAGGTTCTTGCCGTTCTTGTTGATCGACATGTTGGTGTGCATGCCCGACCCGTTGACGCCGGTGACCGGCTTGGGCAGGAAGCTCGCGGTCATATCGAGCCGGGACGCCACCTGACGGCAGACCAGCTTATACAGCAGCACCTGGTCGGCTGCGATGCTGGCCTCGGTGTAGCCGTAGTTGACCTCGAACTGCGACGGCGCCACCTCGGGGTGATCTTTCTCATTGCCAAAACCGAGCGCCCGCTGCGACTCTGCCACAGTGTCGATGAACGTGCGCAGCGCATCGCCCGGAAGCGAGTGATAATAGCCACCCGTCGAGACGTACTCGAACCGGCCCGTCTCATGGTACCGGCGCTCGGCGTCTCGCCCCTTGAAGAGGAAGCCCTCGATCTCGGGGGCCACATTGCAGGTGTAGCCCTCGGTTTCCCGAAGCGTCTTGAGATAACTCTTGAGCCGGGAACGGATGTCCGCGGGGTATGGTGTGCCATCCTTCTCGAGCACATCGCCGAAGACAAGTGTTTTCCCCGGCCCGAACACATCAGACGGCAGCCAGTAGAAGGCCGGCCAGTCGATGCTCAAGCGAAGGTCAGACTCCTGCTGCGCAGAAAAACCCCGAACCGACGACCCGTCGAAGGTCAGATTGTCGTACGACTTGATCAGAAACTTCTTGTCGTAGTCGAGCATATGAAGGCGACCTTCGAGGTCTGCGAAGCAGACGGTCACTGCCTTGATACGCTTCTCATCACTCAAATACTTGATCCGCTGTTCGCGGATCACATCCGGGTCGACCAGATCAAGCCGTTCAGCCTTGGCTTGGAGGTTGATTTCCTCGAGCTCGTCATACGGAATTTCGAGGAAGTCACGCAGGCTCATGGAAGGTTGCTCCGACAGGTCAGATTGTTAAAAAGCAATTGGTATAAGCTAAACAAGAGTCCATTTATTGTAAATGGCGCTCTATTTAACATTAATTGCTCCCCACATAACGTAAGATTAGACGCATAAAGCGTGCCCTGATTTCGAACCAACGCATCCTGATCGAAAACGCTCCAGGTGCAGTCCACGGGGTTGTTGAACGGTTCGGCTCGTCTGGCCATACTCCGCCCATGCCAAACCAGCCCCGCTTCTACGATGATTTGGCCGACTGGTGGCCCCTGTTCTCGCCGCCAGCCGACTATGCCGAAGAGGCCGAGGACCTGCTCGGCCGAATTGGCCCGGGACCAGGGCATCACCGCCCGACCCTGCTCGAGCTGGGTGCCGGGGGCGGCAGCCTGGCCTCGCATCTCGCGCCCCATTTCGCGCTGACCCTGACAGATCGGGCCCCAGCCATGCTGGCCGTGAGCCAGGTCGTGAATCCCGGGGCCGAGCACATCGTCGGCGATATGCAGACACTGAGGCTCGACCGGCGCTTCGATGTCGTCCTGGTGCACGACGCCATCATGTACGCCACGACGCCGGACGCCGTCCTGGCCGCGCTCGGTACTGCGGCTCTCCACTGCCGCACGGGTGGCATCATCGCCGTCGTGCCAGACTACCTGCGTGAAACGTTCGCCGAGGGCCTCGAATCCGGCGGCGCTGACGGACCCGATGGTCGGGGCCTTCGCTACCTGGCCTGGTGTTCGGATCCGGACCCTAACGACAGCACCTACCTCGTCGACTACGCCTTTCTCCTGCGCCACGCCGATGGCAGCGTCTCCGTCGAGCACGACCAGCACGTCGAGGGCGTCTTCTCACTGGCGCAGTGGCAGGGTTGGTTCGAAGCTACCGGCCTTTCCGTCGAGACGTCGGTCGACCCTTGGGAACGCCACATCTTCATCGCTCGCCCGTACTGCTGACCCGCCCCGGCGGCGGCGAAATCTGCCGACCGAATGTCCTTCACCACTCTGTGGCGGATCCTGGTCACGTCAACCTCGAGCGCCCTCGTTCGTCTCTCACTCAGACAGCACGTCATGGTGCGGCATTTCGAGCATCGACCCCCGACTGGCTCGGGGGATGAACGTATCAACCTGATGGGGGACTCCAGATGATGACGATCGCGAAGTTCACGGGCGCTGCGCTTCTCATGGCATCGGTGAGTGGCTGCGCAACCAAAGGGTACGTCAATCGCCAGGTCCAGGCTGCGGCGGACACCAGCCGTGCGGGGTGGACCGCGGGCGACGAAACGGTGCGCCGTGACCTCTCCGGCCAGATCGCCAGCGTCCGCACCGATGTCGACGGCGTCAAGCGCGACGTCACGACGCTGCAGCAGGATCTCCGAGTGCTCCGCGATTCCCTTGGGGCCCGCATCATCGCTATGGAAGGCGGGATGCAGTTCGCCTTCCCGATTCGGTTTGCCTTCGATGACGCGACGGTCCGCCCGGCTGATCGCGCGGCACTGGACCGCTTCGCACAGGTAGTCTCTCGCCACTACTCCGGGTCCATCGTCACGATCGAGGGCTTTGCCGATCCGGCAGGCACCGTCGCCTACAACCGACGGCTCTCCCAGCAGCGGGCTGATAACGTCCGGGCCTATCTGGAGCAGGCTGGTGTCTCGGGTGTAACCCTGCGGGCAGTCGGGATGGGTAAGACCCGCCAACTGGTCGACGGCGCCTACGGTAGTATGCCCGGTGCTGAAGCCAATCGGCGGGTCGTTTTTGTCATCGAGGGCGTTCCCAGCAATACCGACGACTAGGCTCAACGTCGGTGGCCCGTAATGCGTAGGGGTTATATGGCTTTCTTCCCCTCGCACTACGGGCCGCTCAGTGCCCTGCTGTTTGCTTCAAGTGCGGCGCTGGCGGGCTGCTCCTCGAGCACCGGCGAACAGGGCCGCAATCGCCGACCGGCCACTGCGGTCGCGGTGGTGCCCGCTGAGCGCCAGAATCTTTCCCGCACGGTCACCCTCACCGGCCCCGTCGAACCGATCCGGGTCATCGGTGTCAACAGCCAGGCGTCCGGAACCATACTCGCCGTTCGGGTGACCGAGGGGGACCGGGTCCGGCCCGGCCAGCTGCTTGCTGAGCTCGACGCGCGGGAAACCGTCGCTCAGCTCGAACGAGCCAGGGCGGTTCTCGCCAATGCGCTGACGGCGTTCGAACGCAGCGAAGCGATGCAGAAGGCGGGCATCATCACGGATGCCGAGTTCGAGCAGGCCCGGGCGGCGTTCGCAACTGCAACCAGCGATGTCAAGCTTTGGGAAACCAGGCTCGAGTTCAGTCGGGTTACCGCACCGAGTGCGGGTGTCATCACGAGCAAAGCCGTGGAAACCGGCAGCGCCGTATCCACCAATCAGCGGCTCTTCGACATTGCTGACGATGCGCTGCTGGTCGTTCGAGTGCAGATGTCGGAACTCGATGTCGTGCACGTCGCTGACAACGATTCGGTATCGGTCCGCCTCGATGCCCAGCCCGGAGCACGCCTGCGGGGATGGGTCCGCCGGGTCTTCCCGAGCGCCGACCCGGCAACCCGGCTCGTCCCCGTTGAAGTCGGACTCGCTCGTCCTCCGCCGTCTGTTCGCATTCAGCCAGGCTTTCTGGCGCGCGCCGAGTTCAGCGTCGAGCGGCGCAGCGGCATCCTGGCTGTACCAGCCGGCGCCATCGGCGCCACCTCCAGCGGCAACTTCGTATTCGTTGTCGAGAACGACACACTGCAGCGCCGTCCCATCGTGACGGGCATGACCTCCGCCGGTGTCGTCGAAGTCCTCGAGGGTCTCGCCCCGGGTGAACTCGTCGTCACCTCCGGCCAACTCAATCTTCGGCCTGGCGCCGAAGTCCGCGTCACCGCCGGACTGCCGGTCCGCGACTCGATCTCCGTCGTTCGGATGGACTCCCCATGAGCGAGCGCCGTTCGACTCTCCCGAGTCTCGCGATCAGGCGTCCGATCGGCACCCTCGCGCTTGCTGCGGTCGTCGTCGTCCTCGGCCTCTTCATGAGCCGACGCCTGCCGATCGACCTGCTGCCTCAGATCGTCTATCCGCAGGTTCGCGTCAACGTCCAGTATCCGGGCATAGCGCCCGAGGTGATGGAGGAGCAGGTCACCAAGGTGCTGGAGACCGCGCTCGCTACGACCGAGAATCTGATTCGGCTGGAATCGGAAACCCAGGAAGGGCGCACGGAAGTCGGGCTTCACTTCCGATACGGCACCGACATGAACTTCGCGCTGCAGGATGCGTCGAAGAATCTCGACCGTGCCCGGTCCCGCTTGCCGATCGACGTGCAGCCACCGTCGATCAACAAGTCCGACCCGTCGCAGATGCCGGTATACGAAGTCGGCTTCAGTAGCGGCAGCATGAGCCAGGTCGAATTGCGGCGGTGGGTCGATCTGCAACTGCTGCCTCAGCTGCTGACCGTCGAGGGCGTCGGCTCGGTCGACATTTCGGGCGGCCTGATTCGCGAGATCCGGGTCACCCTCGATCAGGAACGGCTGCGCTCGTACGGATTCACCGTCACCGATGTCCTGTCGACCCTGCGCGATGAGAATCAGGACGTTGCGGCGGGAAGTCTGACATCACCCCAGTTCGAGGTGGTCGGGAAGACGGCCGGCAAGTTCCGATCGGTCGACGACATTCGTCGTCTGCTGATCAACCGGCCGGGAACCTCCCAGCGGCTGCCGCTGTCGGACCTGGCGGCCGTCTCAGACACCAACCGGGAGCAGCGCCTCTGGAGCCGTCTCAACGGCGTGCCGGCCGTCAAGCTCTCGGTGCGCAAGTTGCCGGAGGCAAATACCGTCGAAGTCGCCGCGGGCGTCGGGACTAAGCTCGAGCAGCTGGCCGCGTCCCGGTTCATCCCGGACGACGTTGCCTACCGGGTCGTCGCAGATCAGTCGTTCTTCATCGAGAATGCAATTGCTAGCGTGACGATCGCTGCCCTTGCCGGGTCACTGCTGGCAATGCTCGTCGTGCTCCTCTTTCTCGGCAGCATTCGCAAGACGCTGATCATCGGCGTCTCGATTCCCATTGCCATTCTCGCTACGCTGGCACTGATGGGCGCCACCGGGCTCACCCTCAACATCATGAGCATGGGAGGTCTGGCCCTGGGCGTCGGGCTGCTGCTCGACAACGCGATCGTGATGCTCGAGAACGTCTTCCGGCATCGTGGCATGGGGAAGGACCCGGAAACCGCCGCCCACCACGGCGCCGGCGAAGTGACCTCGGCCGTCACCGCGTCTACCACCACCAACATCGCAGCCGTAGTGCCGTTCCTGATGATTACCGGCCTCGCCGCGCTGATCTTCAGGGAACTGATCCTGACAGTCACGTTTGCCATCGCCGTGTCGCTGCCGGTGGCACTCACGGTGGTGCCGATGCTGACTGCGCAGCTTGCCAAGGTCCGCTGGAGCACCGGCTTGGACCGTTCCCGCCCGATCCTCGCCTTCAATCGCGCGATCACCGGTCTCAGCAGCAAGTACCGCACGCTGTCCCGCGCGACGCTGCGCCGCCGAGGCTGGGTCGTTGGCGGGTCGTTCGCCGTCCTGGCTGGAACCCTGGTGCTGGTCAACCGGCTGCCGAGCGAGTTTCTCCCGGTCGTCGACGACGGAACGGTGGGAGTCTGGATCTCGATGCCGCCGGGAACACCTCCTGAGCGCACCGATGCAGTCGTCCGGCAACTCGAGTCGATGGTGGCCGAGCGACCGCACGTCCAGGATGTCTTTGCCACCGCCGGTGGCTTCCTCTTCGGCAGCAGCACCTCGGAGCGCGGCGGTCGCGGCTCGATCAACATCCAGTTGACCCCGGCACCGAACCGACCCGGGGTGAGCGCCTCAGACTGGGTGGCCGAGTTCCAGCGGGATATCGACGCGCTGGGCATTCCCGGCGCCCGTATCGGGGTCCGGCCACCGCGAATTCGCGGACTGCGCACCAACCGCTCCGGTACGGATGCCGCAGTTGCCATCCAGGGCAATGACCTCGCGACGCTGCAGCGGATCGGCGCGGAGGTCATGGGTCGGATGCAGGGCATCCGCGGTCTCGAGGGCATCCAAATGTCTACCGAGGAAGCGAGCCCCCAGCTCGCGATCCGGATCGACCGCGACCGCACCGCGGATCTCGGACTCAATGTCGCGGCGGTCGGACAGAGCGTGCGAACCGCCCTCGAAGGCGCCATTCCGACCCGGTATGCCGAGGGCAACTACGAGTATGACGTCCGGGTGCGTTTGCCGCGGGAGCAGTTCACCAGCGCCGAGGATCTGGGTGCCATTGCACTCTTCTCGGGCCGCGACCGGCCGATCTACCTCCGCGACGTTGCCTCGATCAGCATCGGGACCGGACCAACCACGATCATTCGCGAGAACCAGAACCGGCAGATTCAGGTCCAAGGCGACGTCAACACCTCGCTCACCAATATCAGCCAGGTCAGCACGGAGATTCGTGCCCGCCTGGCCGACGTGGCACTGCCTGAGGGTTTCGCCATCCTCTACGGCGGCGAGGAGGAGGCGATTCGGGAGAATAACCGCAACCTCGCCATTGTCATCGTGCTGGCCATCTTCCTGGTGTTCGTCGTGATGGCCGTGCAGTATGAAAGCCTGGTCAACCCGCTGGTCATTCTCGTCTCCGTCCCGCTGGCGCTGGTTGGGGTCGGCGCGGCGCTGCTTCTGACGGGCACGACCCTCAGCGCCCCGGTGCTGCTCGGTGTTATCCTGCTTGCCGGCATCGTCGTAAACAACGCCATCCTCCTGGTCGAGTACGTCGAGATCGGCAAGCGCGATGGCGGCCTTTCGACCGAGGACGCCGTCGTCGAAGCCGGGGTGGTGCGCCTGCGCCCCATTTTGATGACGACCTTTACCAGCAGCCTCGGCATGTTGCCGCTTGCCATCGGCATCGGCCAGGGGACCGAGCTGATGCAGCCGCTTGCCGTGGCCATGGTCGGGGGTATCATCGTTGCTTCGGCACTGACGCTGCTCGTGGTTCCTGCTGTGTACGTCGCGGCCCACGCCATCACCGATCGAGTCCGTCGAGCGGTGGTCGGCGATCGGAAGCAACCGTCGCCTGCTGCGCCCGAACCGGATTTGCGCCCTGACGGCGCTGCCTGACCATTTCCCAGAGGAGAACGGTCCCCATGCTGACTCGCACTGTTGCCGGTTCACTTGCCACGCTCGCCACGATGGCTCTGGCCGCCGCGCCAGCTCATGCGCAGGATCCGCCCAACCTCGATGTCCACTTCGTGCCCACGCCGAACCAGGTCGTGGAACGGATGCTCGACATGGCCAAGGTGACGAAGAGCGATTTCGTGATCGACTTGGGATCGGGAGACGGCCGGATTCCCATCGCGGCTGCGAAGCGGCACGGGGCCCGGGGTATGGGCGTTGACCTCGATCCGCAGCGGATCAGCGAGGCACAGGAGAATCTCCGCACCTCCGGTGTCGGCGATCGCGTCACGTTTCACCAGCAGAACCTGTTTGAGACGGATCTCAGCAAGGCAACCGTCATTACGATGTACCTGTTGCCCAGCCTGAACATCAAGCTCCGACCGATCCTGCTCGATCTCAAGCCGGGCACCCGACTCGCCTCGCACGCATTCGACATGGGCGACTGGCGCCCGGACCGTCATGATATCGTCGACGGACGCAATGCGTACCTGTGGATCGTTCCGGCCAAAGTCGGCGGCAAGTGGAACGTGACCGATGGCCCCCGCACCTACACGATCGAGCTGACGCAGCAGTACCAGATCATCGAGGGTACGGCCAAGATCGGCGAGTCCAACTTCCGTCTTCAGGAAGCGGCGCTGCGTGGCGACGAGATTCGCTTCGTGATCGACGGGCCCGATGGCCGGCATAGCTATGTTGGTCGCGTTAGCGGCGACCGAATCGCCGCAGTCCAGGGTGCCGGTGGTCGTCCCTGGCGTGCCGAACGAGGCTCCTGATTCCACAAAGGATTCGATGTTCCTGCCCGGGAAGCGGTGCCGACACGCTGCTTCCCGACTCCCCTCCCAAGCGAGCAGATCGTGGCTGACCAGACCCAGACGAGCGGTCCGCGCCAAACCCTGTCGATCGGGGCCGGTGCTTCCTTCCTGATCGGTATCGTGATCGGCATCGGAATCTTTCGGACTCCGTCGCTGGTTGCGGCCAACGTGCCAAACGATGCAGCGTTCATGGCGGTGTGGCTGGCCGGTGGCCTGATCATGCTGGTCGGCGCCCTCTGCTACGCCGAGTTGGGAAGCGCCTGGCCGAACGCGGGCGGCGAGTACCACTTTCTCAGATCTGCCTTCGGCGCGCGAATCGGGGTGCTGTTCGCCTGGAGCAGAGGCACTGTGATCCAAACCGGGGCGATTGCGGCCGTTGCATTCGTCTACGGCGACTACGCCTCCCGGATCCTGCCGCTCGGCGAGTTCGGCAGCGCCATTCACGCGCTGCTGGCCATCGCGATCATAACGGCAGTCAATCTTGCCGGCACCCGACCCAGCACCCGAGTACAACTCGGCCTGACCGTGCTGGCGGTCACGGCGCTTGGCATCGTCGTCGCCGCAGGGTTCACGGTACCTGCGGCACCAGCCACAGAGCCACCGGCTGGGGGCGGAGCCGTCGGGTTGGCCATGGTGTTCGTGCTGCTCACCTACGGCGGATGGAACGAAGTGGCCTACCTGTCAGGCGAGATGAAGGACGTTCAGCGAAACATGATCCGCGCCCTGGGCCTGGGTACCGCCGTCGTCGTGGCGCTTTATCTCGCCGCCAACTATGGCTACCTGCGGACTCTGGGACTGGAGCAGCTTCGTGCGACCGATACCGTTGGCGCCGAGCTGATTCGACGATTGGCGGGCGACATCGGCGCCATGCTCTTCAGCCTCTCGGTCTGCATCTGTGCGCTCAGCACTCTCAATGCCACAGTGTTTACCGGAGCCAGAGCATACTACGCGCTTGGTCGGGACGTGTCCCTGATTCGGCGCCTCGGCATCTGGGACGAACAGGGCGACAAGCCTGCCAACGCGATCCTGCTGCAGACAGCCATCGCGATCGGTCTGGTGGTGTTCGGCGCCGCGACGCGCAGCGGTTTCGAGGCGATGGTAGCGTATACGGCCCCGGTCTTCTGGTTCTTCCTGTTCCTGGTGGCGATCTCGGTGATCGTCTTCCGCCAGCGCGGGGTGCCGCTGCCCTACCGGATGCCGCTGTACCCGCTTCCGCCGCTGCTCTTCGCCGCCGCTGCGGCCTGGATGGTCTACTCGAGCGTACTCTACGCCGGGATTGGCTCGCTACTGGGTATCGCGGTGGTCCTGGTCGGACTGCCCCTGCTGCCGCTGGCATCCAAGAAGGCGGTCGGCGGCGCAGAGGGCTCGCCGCCGACCGTGTGATTCTCCGCTGCGCTGCTACCGGCAGGCCGGCGGCGCGGCGAGCGACTCGTCCCGAGCCATGGTGCGCACGTCGAGATGCTGCACCTTGGCCGGCTCGGTCGGCGCCAGCGTAATCGAGACACGCAGATCGCCCGTCGCGCAGCGCAGTCGCCAGCGGCCCCGCAGCGCATTCTCGACTTCGAAAGGTCCTTCGGGACGGCAGCTGCCGCCGACCTCGGCGCGAACCCGCTCGATTGCCGCCCGCCGGCGAGGCTTCGGCTCGTCCAGGTAGAGATTCATCGCAGCAATGCTGTCAGCCAATGGCTCCGACCAGCGCTGGACCAGACGGGTCACCTGCTCCCTGGCCTGCACCAGCACTGGCGCCGGCTGCGGCACCCGCCGCACCAGACCGCCCGTCTTGCCCAGCAGCTCGAACGCCTGCTCGACCGGCCCCCGCCACCCGGTATAGGTCAGATTCCCGAGCGTCACGATCCCGACCCCATAGTCAGGCAACCACTGCATGATCGAGCCGAAGCCTGGCAACCCGCCGCTGTGCGATACGTTGGACGGCACCTGGCACGTCTGCCGAACACCCAGACCATACCCATATCCGCCCGCACTCAGGGTGACCGCACCCGTCGCGGGGTCGCGCACCGCCGAGGCCCCGTTGTAACGCGCCACCTGCTGCATCTCCCGAACCGAGGCTCGGCGCACCGGCCCGCGCTCCACGCCGTCCCGCGGTGGCCAGGCATCGAGCATGAAGCCTACCCAGCGGCTCAGATCATCGATCGACGTCAGCATGCCACCCATCGGACCGAATGCTCCATCCGACAGCTGCGCTTCCTCGAGCCAGGTGGTGTCCTGCCACCGATAACCGTGCGCCAGTCGGGAGGCCGCCACCGTGCGCGCCTCCATCGTGGTGACGGTCATCCCGAGCGGCGCAAGGATCCGCTGGTCCAGGTAGCGCGCGAACGGCATACCCGAAACGTTGGCGACGATCCGCCCCAGTATGGCATAGCCGTAGTTCGAGTACTCGTAGGCCGTACCCGGCGCGGTCGAGAACGGTATCCCGCTCCGCATCAGCCGGTTCATTTCCTCGTCGCTGATCGCCAGCTGCTGATCACCCCAGGGGTTGTCTTCCGGGAACCCTTCGGAATGCGAGAGCAGATGACGAATCGTGATCTTGGGTGAATCGGTCGTCGGATAGCGCAACGTCGCCAGCTCAGGCACGTAGCGTTCGGCCGGATCGTCGAGTCCCAGCTTCCCTTCGTCACGCAGCTGCAGAATCGCGAGTGCCGTGAAGCTCTTCGACATCGACGCGATCCGGAACACGCTTGCCGAATCGACTGGCGCTCGCGAACCGAGTTCGCGAAAGCCGGCCGTACCGCGATGGGCAAGCTGTCCGTCGATGACGATGCCGTAGGCAATACCAGGCACCCGCGACCGCTGGGCAAAGTCCCGCATCAGGCGGTCGATGGCCGGAAACGCCTGAGACAGCTTGGCCACCCGGTCCGGATCGGTGAACGATGGCGGTGGCGCCAGACTGCTGGCGTCAGGTTGGGCCGAGGCGGCCGGCGGGCCGACAACCAGCAACGCCGCAACCATGGGGAGCAGAGAACGTTTCGTCATAGGGACCAACGTCATTGAGTGGTAGAATCGGAGCGGCCTGGATGCGGCCAAAGTTCGGGGTGCAGGCCGACCCCGTCAACGATCCGGCTTGCGCCGCTCCCCTGCAAGCGTGCTTTATCGTATCTTGCGATGAGAGCGTCCGTCGTTACCACTCCACCGTCACGAGTCTCTCCATGCCAACTCCTGCCGCGCGCTCACGCGCCACATCCTGGTTGCTGTTCGTCTGCCTCGCGGGAGCGGTTGGGACGAGCTGCAGCGTTGCGTCAAAGGCACCTGAGCCCACCGCCGGGCGGCGGAATGCCACCGCCGATGTTCGCTCGACGGCGGAGGAACTTGGCTCGACCCGGAACAGCAGGGTCGCCATCGAACGAAGCGCCGGTGCGCCTCCACTCACCGTGTTCGTACCCGCCGGCGCTCAGGACCGCCTCGGCGACACGACGGGACTCGGCCCTGGCGTTCGCGTCGTGATCGGGCTTTCACGGGAGGAGGCACTCAGCCGGGCCGAGGAGGCGCATGGCATCGATGCGTTCTACGCCCGTCCGGAGTTCGTTGCGGCTGCCAAGAACCTCGCCTGGGTCCACACCACCAGTGCCGGCGTCGAGCAGCTCCTGATCCAGCTCGGCGCCGAATCCGATCGCATCGTGGTCACCAACTCGCGCGCCGTTCACGGGCCAGCCATTGCCGACCACGTCTTCGCGATGCTGCTGAGCCTGACCCGGAACCTGCCGACTTACCTGGAGGCTCAGAAGACTGGGCAGTGGGTGCGTGACGAGAGCGTCGGGTTGCCCCGGGTTGCCCTGCAGGGTCGCACGCTGCTGGTGGTCGGCCTGGGAGGCATCGGAACGGAAATCGCGCGCCGCGGCGCGGGCTTCGGCATGCGGGTCATCGGCACCCGGCGGAGCGATGATCCGGCGCCGGCCTTCGTCGAACGGGTCGGCAAGCCTAACGAGCTGCTCGCCATGCTTCCCGAAGCTGACGTGATTGCGCTGGCGGTCCCGCTGACGCCTGAAACGGAGTATATGATCAACGGGGCAGCCTTTGCCGCGATGAAGCCGGGCAGCTATCTCATCAATATTGCCCGCGGCAAGGTGGTCGAAACCGGGCCCATGCTAGAGGCCTTGCGCTCGGGGCGCCTGGCCGGCGCCGGGCTCGACGTGACTGATCCAGAGCCGCTCCCGAGTGATCATCCGCTCTGGAAGCAGGCCAACGTCATCATCACGCCCCATATGGCGTCGCGCGGAGAGCTGACGGTGGAGCGAGGCGCCGCCCTCTACCGCGAGAACCTCCGACGCTTCGCTGCGGGTGAGCCGCTCCTCAACGTCGTCGACCGGGCAGCGGGGTACTAGGACCGGGCAGCCGTCAGATTCGCGACGTAGCCGATCGGGGGAGAGCGCCCAGGATTTCGACAGTCGTTCTCGCGGAGATGTGCAGACGTGGACCGGGTCGGACGTCACCCGGTCTTCGGGGTTGGCGCTTTGCGCGCCGGACCCGGCTCGACCCGGGCGAGCCTCCTTCGAGTTCCGGGTAGTAGCGATCATCACCGTCCCATCGATCACCGCTGCGGCCGCCTCCTTCCGGCCGTCAGGGGCGTCGGTACTCACAGGAGCTTCACACCATGGCCATCTGGAAAGAAAAAGAAAAGGACCCGGTTATCGTCAAAAAGGACGCTGCGCCGATCCCGGAGCCCGCGACCGCCAAGGACGCTGAAGCCAATCGTGTCACCCTCCCGTCGACCAACTTCGAGGTGGGGCGAAAAGCCCCGGAGCGAGAAATGAAAGAATCCCTGATTGCAGCGGAGCTGACGATCGAGGGTAAGATCGAGGGTACCGGCCATATCCGGATCGCCGGCCGCTTCAAGGGCGACGTCAATGTCCAGGGCAACCTGACCATCGAACAGGGTGCCAAGCTGACCGGTGCTATCCGCGCTCATACCGTGATCGTCGCCGGCGAAGTCGAGGGCAATATCGAGGACGCCACCCGGGTCGAACTGCTGCAGACCGGCGTGCTGACCGGCGACCTCAAAGCCGGCTCCCTCACCGTCGCTGCCGGATCCCGGATGCGCGGACAGGCCGAGTTCGGGTGGGATAACGCCGGGAAATGAGCGCTCGGCCGGGTACTCCTGGGGCCACGCGCACCTGCCCCCATTGCCGAACCTCGATCCTCGAGAGCGCGAGCGTCTGCCCGGCGTGCCGCCACCACCTCCGCTCCGGCGCAGGTGGCAAGGTGGAACCGGCCTTCTCCGCGCTCCAGGTCGAGGGCACTATTCGCCATCCTGAGGTCGGGGAGGCGTGGGAGTACTCGGTCCTGCTCACCATTCGCAACGCCAAGGGCGAAGAGATCGGCCGCCATGTCGTGGGGGTGGGCGCACTGCAGGGCACCGACGAACGCACCTTCACGCTGGCCGTCGAGGTGTACACACCAAGCGGAGCCCGACAGCCAGTCGGGTCCTGACCCAACCGATGGATCTGCCCACCTTTCTGACGCACCTGGACAGCGTTCACGGCCGGACCCGGCGACTCGTCGACGTGATTCCGCCCGACCAAATCGACTGGCGCCCGGCGGCCGGCCGCTGGTCGTTCGGCGATCTGATTCGCCATCTCGCTGGGATAGAACGGTACATGTACGGCGAAACGGTCCACGGCCGACCCAGCCGATATCCCGGCCACGACCCGGCGCTGGGGCGTTCCTATCACGAGGCCCGGGCGTACTACGATCGCCTTCACGACGAGTCACGGGCGCTCTTCGCGGCGCTCCCTGCCGACCGGATGACCGAGAAGTGCCTGACCCCGGCCGGTACGCCCATCACGGTGTGGAAGTGGCTCCGAGCCCACTTGGAACACGAGGCCCATCACCGTGGCCAGCTTTACCTCATGCTTGGTATCCTGGGGGTTCCAACCCCGCCGATCTACGGCCTGACCTCCGAGGAGGTCCAGGCCCTGACGCCTCCCTGACGCAAATCGATCAGTCACCCGACAGACGCAGGGAGACTTGCTCGCCCCGCAGTCCCTGATATGTTGCGCCCCCATGTCGAGCCCCTCTGACTCAGCCCAACCTCCGTCCATCCTCGACCCAGCCCTGCTGGCCCGCCTGGAGGCCTCAGCGGATCTCCTGGAAGAGCTCGTTGACGATCGCGGCCTCCTCGCCGGGATCCCGGCCGACCTGAAGATCAGACTCCTGGGCGCCGCCGGGCGGCTCTCCCGACCCGACGCCCTGGTTCGTCGGCAACTCGTCAAAGCGTCGCGCCGGCAGCGGAAAGCGGCCCGGGTGGCGCGCGAGGAGCAGGCGCTGTCGTCCACCGGGATCCGGAAGCTGCGCCGAGAAAAGATCTTCACGACCCCCAACGTCTTTCCGCCGAGTCAGGCGGACGACGCCGAGGACACGGGGGGAGAATCCAAGACAGGCACGACCCAGCAGGATCAGCTCGACGATCGACACTGCTATACCTGCAAGGTTCGCTTCATCGAGGTCCATCACTTCTACGACCAGCTCTGCCCGCGCTGCGCAGAGCTCAACTTCCGGAAGCGGACCGAGCTGGCGAACCTGAACGGCCGCGTGGCCCTTCTCACAGGAGGGCGTGTCAAGATCGGCTATCAGGCAGGCATCAAACTGCTGCGCTCTGGTGCGCACCTGATCGTCACGACGCGATTTCCGCGAGACTCCGCCGCTCGATATGCAGCAGAACCGGATTTCGAAGCCTGGAAGGATCGACTCGAGATCTTCGGCCTCGACCTGCGGCACACGCCGAGCGTCGAGGCATTCTGCCATCACCTGCTGGCGACGCAGGATCGGCTGGACTTCATCGTCAACAATGCCTGCCAGACGGTGCGGCGGCCGCCGGCGTTCTACCAGCACATGATGGATCAGGAAACGGCAGCCGCTTCTGCGCTGCCGACCCCGGCCAGAAAGCTGCTGGGCGGCTACGAGGGCCTACGCAGCCACCGACTCCTGGCCGAGCACTCGGGGTCGTCGGACGTCGATGCCGTCACCCAGGCAGCCACCGGTCTGTTGCACGCCGCCGCGCTGTCCCAGGTTCCGCTCCTCCCCGACGAGATCGATGCGCAGCGCCATCTGTTTCCCGAGGGGCATTTCGATCAGGACCTGCAACAAATCGACCTCCGCAGCCACAACTCGTGGCGAATGCTCCTGGCGGATGTTCCTTCGGTCGAGCTGATCGAGGTCCAGCTGGTCAACGCCATTGCGCCGTTCATTCTGAACGCCCGGCTCAAGCCCCTGATGCTCCGTACCAGCGAGCGTGACAAACACATCGTCAACGTCTCGGCAGTCGAAGGTCAGTTCTATCGCCGTTTCAAGACGACTCGGCATCCGCATACCAACATGGCCAAGGCGGCGCTCAATATGATGACGCGAACCTCGGCCACCGACTACTTCAACGACGGAATCCACATGAACAGCGTCGACACCGGCTGGGTGACCGACGAGGATCCCGTCGAGATCGCGGCACGCAAGACCGCGGAGCACCGTTTCCACCCGCCGCTCGACATTGTCGATGGCGCCGCTCGAATCGTCGATCCGATCATCGTCGGCTTCAATACGGGGCACCACATCTGGGGCAAGTTCCTCAAAGACTACGAACCGACGGACTGGTAGACCATGGAATGGCTGGCGGATCCGCAGATCTGGATTGCCCTGGCGACCCTGACGGTACTCGAGGTGGTCCTGGGGATCGACAATATCGTCTTCATCTCCATCCTGAGCGCCAAGCTGCCGTCCCATCAGCAGAAACGGGCACGGCAGATCGGCCTGATGCTCGCGATGATCACGCGCATCGGCCTGCTCTTCTCGATTTCCTGGATCATTCAACTCACGACTCCGCTCTTTGCCGTCTTCACCGAGGAGATCTCAGGTCGTGATCTGATTCTGATCCTGGGAGGGCTCTTCCTGCTGGCCAAGAGCACCCATGAGATTCACAGCAAGCTCGAAGGTGCAACCACGGAATCGAAGACGCCGGCCTATCCGTCGTTCGCCACCGTCATCTTTCAGATTCTGCTGCTCGACGTCGTCTTCTCGCTCGATTCAGTGATTACGGCTGTCGGCATGGTCGAACAGCTCTGGGTCATGGTCACGGCCGTGATCATCGCCGTCATCTTCATGATTCTGTTTGCCACGCCGATCAGCGATTTCGTGGATCGCCATCCGACGGTCAAGATGCTGGCGCTGAGCTTTCTGCTCCTGATCGGCATGACGCTGGTAGCCGAGGGGTTCGATCAGCATATCCCGAAGGGGTACATCTACTTTGCGATGGCATTCTCGGTGTTCGTCGAAATAATCAATCTCAAGCTGCGCAAACCTGCGCGTGATCCCGTTCATCTCCACAAGCCCATTCCGCCGGGCCTTTGAGCCGGCGAGCACAGGAGGACATAGCAGTGATCGATCGATCGTTTCTGAAGGGTCTGCGGGTGCTGAGCCTGGTCGAGGGAGTCTCCACCCTCGCCTTGTTCGGCATCGCCATGCCGCTCAAATACTTCGCCGACATGCCGGGGGCAGTCAGCCTCGTGGGATCGATCCACGGGCTGCTGTTCGTCGCGCTGGTCGTGACGTTTCTGGTTGGTATTCAGCGGATTCCGCTGCCGAAAGGCGTCGCTTTCGCAGGCATCGCTGCTGCGGTGGTTCCGTTTGGTCCGTTCATCATGGATCGCCGGCTCGAAAGGATCGCCAGCCAGCCCGGTTGATCGGTCAGGGGGTCAGGATTCGACCCGGTTCCGGCCCCCCGCCTTGGCTCGATAGAGCGCACCATCCGCCGCGGCAATCAGATCGGCCACCTTGCCGGTTCCCGGAGCGGCCCAAGCCAATCCGACGCTCACGGTTACCGGTAACTCCACGCCTTCCCACACCGCCGTCGTTGCGGCAACGCGCGCCCGGATCCTCTCCGCAGCTACCAGGCCGGTTTCGCCATCACATCCGGGCAGGACGAAGAGAAATTCCTCACCGCCATACCGACCGACCGCGTCATACTCGCGGACTTCGCGGCGCAACGCCTCGGCCACCCGCTTGAGCACGACGTCTCCCGCGGGATGCCCGTAGCGATCGTTGATTGCCTTGAAGTTGTCGATATCCGTCAGAGCCACCGCGACCGGTCGCTGCTCGTGACGCCCTCGTCGCAGCTCGCGCTCGAGATGGTCGAGTACCACTCGGCGATTGTCCAGCCCGGTCAGGTCGTCCCGGGTCGCCTGGATCCGGAGTCCTTCCTGAATTTCGAGCAGGCGCTCCTGGAGTTCGACGACCCGCACACCCGCCCGCATCCGGGCCGTGAGTTCCGCCGGATCGAGCGGCTTGGTGAGGAAGTCGTCAGCCCCGGCCTCGAGCGCCTCGACCATGTCCTGCCGGGCGTCTCGTGCTGTCAACACGATCGTATACACGTATGGCGCGGCCCGCTGTCGGACCGCCCGGCAGACCGTCAGACCGTCTGCCCCCGGCATCATCCAATCGAGCACGGCCAGCCGAGGACCGTCTGGCTCGAGGAGGTGGACGATGGCGGACGGGCCGTCCTCGACCGCGACGACCTCATGGCCGAGCTGCGTCAGGGTTCGCTGCAGCACGGTCCGGGAAATCGCATCATCGTCGGCGATCAGAACACGCATCAACGTCCTTCACTGATAGCTCGGGACACGGTTACCAGGCTCGCCCCCTCTCGGAGTCGACGCGCTGCGGCCAACCCACCCAGAGAAACCGCTGCCTCTGATTCGGAAACGTCGGATCCTGGCGCCGCCAGACCCACGCCCCAGGCAGCCACAGGCAGGACTCCCATGAGGCAGACCGCGCGCCAGTCGCGGTCCACAGCACGGCTACCCCCTAAGTGGCCGAAAGTCGGTCACTTGACCCGCTAGCTGACCCCGAAGAGTTTGCTAAGAAAGAAGTCTCAGTTGGCAGATTGCCACTCGTTCTAGCAATTGCCCTAGGCCGAACAGTCGGTTTCGAACCGGGGGAACATGGACCGGGAAGAACCCGGGAGGGCGTGGATGCGATCGGCGGCCAGTCGCGCCAACGATCGGCCGCCATGCCCAGCACGGGGCAATCGCGATTAGGTTGGAGCGAACACCAGGCGGTGCCCATCGGGACCGCGACCATCCACGATCGAGGTTTACATGGACAGAAAAGCATCGGCACGCTGGGAAGGCGACCTCCGCTCCGGCTCCGGCAAGGTCAAGCTCGGCAGCGGAGCTTTCGAAGGCGAGTATTCGTTTGGAACTCGATTCGAGGCCAGCCCCGGCACCAATCCCGAGGAGCTACTCGGCGCGGCCCACGCCGGCTGCTTCTCGATGGCCCTTTCGGTCGGAATTTCCAAGGCCGGGCACACGGCCAAGCGGATCGACACCAACGCGGTGGTGCACCTGGGTCAGGTCGACGGCGGGTTCGCCATTACCGGCATCGACCTCGTCACCGAGGCCGAGGTGCCCGGTCTGTCGAACGATAAGTTCCAGCAACTCGCCGAAGCCACCAAGGTCAACTGTATCGTGTCTCGCGCCCTGTCGGCTGTACCGATGACACTGAAAGCCACGCTGATTGGCTGAGGTTCGCGGCGGCGGGCGATTCTCTGTCGCCCGCCGCTCCGAGAACGAGAGCGTACCGCTACCCTTGCCACAGGGCGTCACGAGGCTCGATCCGGACCGCCCGACGCGCCGGGATCCAGGTGGCTGCCAACACGACCCCCGCGATGGCCACCGCAACACCAATCGCCGCCAGAGCTCCTTCGACCAAGCCGATCGGAAGCGTCCGCGCAAAGAGCCAGGCCGTCCCCAGCAGGAGCGGCAGCGCGAGAACCGCCCCGATGCCTAGCTGGCGCGCGCTCTGGCCCAGCAACAGGGCCAGGATGCGACGATCATCCGCTCCGACCGCCCGCCGAACCCCGATTTCCCGCGTTCGCTGTCCAATCGATCGCGCGGCCAGACCGTAGATGCCACTCGCCGCGAGGAGCATTGCAAAGCCAAAGCACGTACCGAAGAGTATTGCCGTCCCACGAGTCAGCGCCGTGGTCTTCTCGATGACGTCATCCATTCCCTGGAGGGATGCAGGCATCCGGGTGGGATCCAGCGTCGTGACGGCGCGATGCAGGGCTGCGTGCGCAGCAGCTTCTCCACCAACGTGTCGGAACGCGAGGGTCGGATACGGCGCGTCGGCCTGCTCGAGCGGCAGGTACACGGCCAGTGAGCTGCGGTTTCGCGCCAGGAAGTTCCCCATCGGAATGTCCCGTGCCACACCGACGACGGTGCGCCAGACCAGCGAGTCGGCCAGTCCCGTGAGCCGGATTTCCTCTCCGATCGGCGACCGGCCTGGCCACCATTGCGCTGCGACCGCCTGGCTGACGATGGCAACCGCAACTCCTGCTTCGCTGTCACGCGCGTCGAAACCCCGACCCATGAGCACGTCGACCCCAGCGGTCGGGTGCGCACCCTGGACCGCTCGAACGAAGGCCCGTGGCAGATCCTCGGCCCGCGCCCCTTCCTGGCCACGGATCATGAACTTGCCCGCTGGCGCCGTCATGTCGGCCAGGTCGGCACGGAACACGGGCGCCTCGGCCTCTGACTGCTGCTCGAGAAGGTCGAGCAACGACCGACGGAACATCGGACGAGCTTCGATCGGGACATCCCGGTCATCGACCCAGGTCTGTACCAGGCGCTCAGTATCGTAGCCGAAGTCGACGTTAACGACCCGGCTCGCGACGAGACCCGACATCAGTCCGAAGAAGAGCAGGGAGGATACGGTCGCGATCTGCCCGATGACGAGGTAGCGCGCCACCCGTCCCTCGCGCCGAGACCCACCCGAAATCGTGCCATCCTGCAGCACGGCATTGAGGCGCGTACTGGTCACCCGACCAGCCACGACGGTGCCCAAAAGGGCAATCACCGCCGTCACCAGCACCCCGGCGGCCGCGAGGGTCGTGAGGTCTGGCGCCCAGACCCACCAGAAGGCCAGGTTGCCCACGAGCCGGGCATGGGCCCAATCGTTCACTACCGTCAAGCCTAACGCCGCGACACCCGTGGCAAGGACACCCCCAACCACACAGAGGAGGACCGTTTCCCACATGCTTTGAACGATTAGGCGTCCGCGAGGCGCACCGAGCGCCAACCGAACCGCCGTCTCACGAACCCGTTCGTTGGCGCGCGCCAGCAGCAGGTTGATCACGTTGGTACAGGCCAGGAGCAGAATCATGCCCGCGAGCAGGTGCAGGATGACATAGAACAACGGACCTTCGCTACCCATCTGGGCCATCGGAAACGACCGAACCAACGGCAGCGACGGCGGCAACGCGGCACGATCCGGACGATCAGCCTGGACCCGAGCTACGACCACCGCCAGTTCCGCCTCGAGGGCCGCGGGTGTACCGCCTGGTGCCAGCTTCGCATACACGTCGAGCAGGCGACCATTGGCCACCGTGCCGCGCAGCAGCTCACTCTCCAGCGGCACCCAGGCCCGAGTCGCCACCGGAAATCCGAAACCGGGCGGCGCGATGCCTACGACTCTGGTCGGGACGCCGTTGAGACGAACCTGACTGTCAAGCATGTCAGGATCCGCCCCAAACACCGTCCGCCAGGTCCAATCGCTCAGGACCGCAACCGGCTCAGCCCCCGGGTCATGATCACTCGGCTGTAACGCTCGGCCTCGAGCCGGCGGGGTCCGCGTCAGGTCGAACAGGTTCCATTCGGTTGCGGTTGCCGCGATCACCTGGCGGCTGTCACCCTCGCCGACCACCAGCTCCCGGGTCACAAACGCGCCGAGCTGGTCTACCGAGGTCAGTTGCGAACGGATCGCCACCAGGTCGGCCGCATCGACACCTCGGGTGCGACCGTCAGACTCGAATTGAACCCGGACGATCGACCCCCCACCCTCGACCGGGAGGGGCCGAACCATGGCCGTGTAGAGGAACGAAAACGTGAAGATCGCGATCCCAAGACCGCCACCCAGCACAGCCACCGTGAGAGCCGTGAACCAGGGAGATTTTTGGAGTGTTCGGACGGCGTACCGGATATCCTGCCAATACAACACGCGCCACCTCGCGAGTCGGTGAGTTCAGGGGGGCTCGGGACTGAGGCGGCCTACGGTCGCATCGCGAGCTATGTTTCAGGTGGAAACGGTTACCGAAGAACTGCCATCCCCGCCGTGACAACCGGGTCGGCCAGCAGGGCATAACGAATCGCAAGCTGCGGGTCGCGACTGGCGCCCGCGAGTTGGCGGGCGACCTCGCGCTCAAAGATGGGCAGATGGGCCCGGATGGTTTGCCGGGACAGCGGCAGGCCGACCTGGCGGATCCGGGCCCGGATCTCGTCCTGCTCGGTCCGGCTGAGCGAGACGGCCTCAGGTCCGATGCCGGCTTTGATCCGGCGTCGGACCAGCCCCTCGAGAACATCGCTGACCACGGCCGACCGGCCGGCCAGCGACCGTCGAAGCGACCTTTCCCATTCGCTCTGGACCACGGCGGAATCGGGCGTCAGGCCCCCGGCAATCAGTCGACCGCCGGGACCCTGCCAACGGCCGGTCGTGAGGCGGAGTCCGATGCTATCGCCTAACGATATGGTGGTCTGGATCAGGCCCTTGCCGAAGGTCCGCTCGCCCACCAGGGTTGCGCGTTCGTTGTCCCGCAGCGCGGCCGCCACGATCTCGGCCGAGCTGGCGGTACGCCGATCGACCAGCAGGACGAGCTGCAGGGTCGGATACCGAGCCGGATCGCGCGACTCATAGCCCCAGCGGAGTCGCCGCTTCGCCACCTCGCCGATTCGCTGGCCCGGGTCGAGGAACGTGTTGGCAATGGCAATGGCCTGGTCGAGACGCCCCCCGGTGTTGCCGCGGAGATCGAGCACCAGCCCGCGCAGCGTCGCCGGGTCGAGAGCATCGAGTGCGTCTTCGAGCTCCTTGCCGGCCCGGTCCGATACCGTACGCAGCGCAAGGTACCCCACCGAGTCGCTGAGACGAACCACCGGCCCGACGGCCGGTAGCCGCGCAGACTCCGCCGCCAGTTCGACCTCGCTCCCGACGCTGTCGGCCGGCGCCCGAACCAGCAGCCGAAGGGTTGTGCTGTCCGCCCTGAGCGCCGTCGCGATGTCGGCCGGCGTCCAGCCCACTGGCGACGCGCCACGAACGAGCTCGACGTAGTCGCCGACCACCAGACCAGCTCGCTCTGCTGCTGTGTTGGGCGAGACCGAGGTGATCCGAAGCCCGGTCAGGCCCATTTGCATCGAGACGCCGTACGTGTTGCCCTGCCCCCGCAGCATGTCGCGATAGGCCCGGTAGTCGGCCGGGCCGAGAAACGCCGAGTAGGGGTCGCCCAGGGTGCTGACAATGCCTTGCGCCGCCTTGGTGTACAGCTCGGCATCGGACAACGAATCGACGAAATCGGCCCGGATGGTGTTGAAGACGTGATTGAAGACCTGCGCCGTCGTTACTGCGGTTGCCTTGGTGCGTTGCCGGTACTCGCCGACCCCAAACCCGATGGCACCACCGACCGCAAGGCCAACGGTGAGCGCAAGCGCAGTTCGAGTCAGAGGCCGCATAGTACGTTCCGCATCGAGCAGTTTGGGTGCCACCGAGGCGATACCCCTCGCGAGTGACTTGATTTTGGCCGCCGGTGGGCGGATGCACAAGTCGGCAATGGACGAAACCGCGATCCCCGGGCCATATTTGCGGCCCCGTCCCGTCGCTCTCAGTACGGATTCCCGAGGCCCATGAAACGACTCAACCCCAAGCTGGTCGCCCAGGTTGCCGGGCCGTTGCTGTTCGTACTGATTCTCTGGCTCGGACCGTCTGAGCTGACCCCCGAGGGTCGCAAGACGCTGGGCATTACCGCGTGGGTCATGACCTGGCTCATCACCGAGACGATGCCGATCGTGGCCACGTCGCTGCTGCCGATCCTGCTGTTTCCGCTGCTCGGCATTGCGGGAACTCGTGAGGCAGCCGCACCCTACGCCAACGAACTCGTGTTCCTCTTCATGGGCGGTTTCTTCCTGGCCGCCGCGCTCGAGTACTGGCAGAGCCATGTTCGGCTCGCCTACCAGCTGGTGCTGACCGTCGGGCTGACCAGCCGTCGCGCCGTGCTCGGCATCATGCTGGCCACCACGTTCATCTCGGTCTGGATTTCCAACACCGCCACGGCGGCAATGATGTACCCGATTGCCCTGGCCGTCGGCGCCCTCTATCCGAGTGGCACCGAGGGAGACAAGACCCGAACCGCTCTGATGCTCGGCGTGGCGTACGCCGCGTCGATCGGCGGCATGGGTACAATGATCAGCACGCCTCCCAACCTGGTTGCCGTCGGAGCGATGCGAGAGCTCGTCGGCGAAAGCGTCACGTTTGCCGAGTTCATGATGCTGGGCGGGCCGATTGTCATCCTGTTGACGCCGGTCTGCTGGTTTCTGCTTTCATTTGTCTGCTTCCGCAGCACGGCAGACCTGGGAAGCGGCGCACGCGAGATGCTGGCTCAGCGGTTGGCCGCACTCGGACCGATTCGGGGCGGCGAGGCCCGTGTGCTGATCATCTTCGTGATCACGGCGCTGGCCTGGTTCCTCAGGGACACCAAGGTGATTGGCGGCGTCACGATTCCCGGACTGGTGGCGTGGGTCCCCATGCTCTCCGACACCGGGATCGCACTCGGCGCGGCGCTGACACTGTTCATTGTGACCGGTCGGACCCGGGAGGGCGAGGTGCGCCCGCTGATGACCTGGCAGGAGGCACGACGGATTCCCTGGGACATCCTCCTCTTTTTTGGCGGCGGTCTCTCCATCGCGTCAGCCATCGAGAAACATGGCGTCACCGACTGGCTGACCGGCCAGCTGTCGGGTCTTGCCGGGATGCCGCCGATCGTGATCTATCTCGGTTTGGCGGTGATCGTCGTGATCCTGAGTGAGCTTGCGTCCAACATGGCGGTTGCGGCAATGATGATGCCGATTGCGGTCGCCCTGGCGCGCAGCCTCGACCAGCCGCCACTCGTCCTCATGATGGTGGCGGCCTTCGCGGCATCCGTCGGCTTCATGCTGCCGATGGCCACGCCGCCGAACACCATCGTATTCGGTTCGGGGCAGGTCAGCGTGCGGAACATGGCCAAGGCTGGGTTCCTGCTCGACATTGCTGCGATCATCGTGCTCGTTCTCGTTCTCGGTCTACTGGTGCCGGTTGTCCTGGGCTGATCTTTACCGGAGGTACGCTATGCATCCTGTCATCCGCGCCGTATGCCTGATGACGCTCCTCGGCGCCGTGCCGTCTGCTGCGCAGCAACGGTACACGCTGGAGCAGATCCGCTCCTACCCGTTTCCGAACGAGCTGACCGCCGCCAGCTCGGGGGCGCGGATTGCCTGGGCGCTCAACGAACAGGGACTCCGCAACATCTACGTGGCCGAGGGGCCGGCCTTCACGCCGCGCAAGCTGACGAGCTACGACCAGGACGACGGCCAGGAACTCACCAGCGTGAGCCTCTCGCCGGATGGCCGCTGGGTCGTCTACGTCCGCGGTGGCGACTTCAGCTCGAACTGGGACGACGCGCTCCCCGTCAACCCCAGCTTCAGCCCGACGCCGACTCGGGTTCAGATCTGGGCGGTACCGTTTGCCGGCGGAGAGCCCAAAGCAATTGGTGAGGGTGAGAGTCCGGTCATCTCACCCCGCGGCGACCGAGTTGCCTATCTGCGTGGCAACCAGATCCACGCCGCCCCGATCGATGGATCCGCACCTGGCAAGGCGCTCTTCACCGCGCGCGGTTCGAACGGTTCGCCGGTCTGGTCGCCGGACGGGAGCCGGCTGGCGTTCGTGTCGAATCGTGGCGGCCATGCGTTCATCGGGGTGTACACAGACGAAAGGACCCCACTCATCTGGGTGGCGCCGGGCTACGCGCGCGATCGATCGCCGCGCTGGTCGCCAGATGGGCGCAAGCTGGCCTTCGTTCGGGTTCCCGGGGCGGGCGGCGCGCCCGATTCGGCCCTGGTCCGGCGGCATTCGCCCTGGTCACTCTACTCGGTCGACCTCGCCAAGCCGGAGGTCGCGACGCGGCTCTGGACCGCCCCTCGAACGCTGCGCGGCTCGGTCCCGACGACTCACGGCGGCACCAACCTTCACTGGGCAGCGGGGCGCATCGTCTTCCTGTCGTACCAGGACGGCTGGCCTCACCTTTATTCCCTTCCGGAAGGCGGCGGTGAACCACTCCTGCTCACGCCTGGGAACTTCATGGCCGAGCACATCCAGATGTCGCCGGACCGGAAGTGGATGGTGTTTGCGGGCAATACCGGGCCGGACAAACTCGACATCGATCGCCGGCACGTGGTCAAGGTGCCGGTCGATCGGGCCGCGATGGAAGTCGTGACGCCAGGCGCCGGCCTGGAGTGGAGCCCCGTCGTGACCGGCGACGGCACGCTCGCCTTCATCAGTGCCACAACGGATCGCCCCCCGCTTCCGGCGGTCATGCCCCTGAGCGGAGGTGCGGTGCGTCTGCTCGGTGCGGATCGAATCCCTGCCGCGTTTCCGGCCGGACGGCTGGTGACGCCCAAGCAGGTGGTCTACCGAGCGTCGGACGGGGTGGCAGTGCATGCGCAGCTGTTCGAGCCCACGACCGGCGCCGGCCGGCGGCCGGCCGTGATTTACATCCACGGCGGCCCGCCGCGTCAGATGCTGCTCGGCTGGCACTACTCCGATTACTACACCAACGCGTACGCGACCAACCAGTACCTGGCGAGCCGCGGATTCGTGGTACTCTCGGTCAACTACCGGCTCGGCATCGGCTACGGCTACGAGTTCCACCAGCCGGAGCGTGCCGGGGTCAACGGCGCGTCCGAGTATCTCGACATCAAGGCCGCAGGCGAGTGGCTTGCCGCGCAACCCAATGTCGATCCGAAGCGAATCGGCGTGTATGGCGGATCCTACGGCGGCTATCTGGTTGCCATGGCACTCGGTCGCGACTCGAAGCTCTTCGCGGCTGGTGTCGATATTCACGGAGTCCACGATCGGACCATCAACCGAACCCGGAACCTGGTCAGTCCCGACCGCTACGAGCGCGCACCCGATGCCGACCTGGCGGCCAAGATTGCCTGGGAATCATCACCGGTGTCGAGCGTTTCGACCTGGACCTCACCGGTCCTGATGATCCATGCCGACGACGACCGCAACGTGCTGTTCAGCCAGAGCACCGACCTGGTGCAGCGGCTCGATCGGCAGGGCGTCACCGTCGAGTCGCTCGTCATCGTCGACGACACCCACCATTTCATGCGACACGCGAACTGGCTGACCGTCGGGCGAGCGACCGCGGAGTTTTTCGAACGCTACCTCAAGCCCTGAGCCAGATTGCGACCGCGCCGGCAACGATCATGGCAAGCAGGGTTCCGCCGGCAATCAGGCGCACGGTCGTCGTACCGAAGAGGATCACCAGTCCGGTCTTGAGGGCCGTGTTGGAGAGAACACCGACCGCCAGCGCGAGCGCCGCCATCTCGATCGAGACGGTCGGCGCCGCCTGGCGGGCCATCGAGATCGTCAGCGCATCGACATCGGTGAGACCAAGCACCGCTGCAGTGGCGAGCAGTCCCGCCTGACCGAACCGATTGCCGGCCACATGCACGATCAGCAGAACGGCCTGAAACAACAGTGCCATCTGCAGCGCGTTGGCGAGTTGGAGCGGGTTCCGATCGGCTCGTGAAACCGCTTGGGCTTGCTGCGTGTCCGACGCGCCGGATTCCTCTGGCCGCGATCGCCAGGCGGCCACCGCAACCACACCGGCTGCAAGCAAGGCCGGCGCCGCCAGCAGCGGCAACAACGCCGGCACCAGCGAGGGATTGAGTACGGTCGTCGCTGCCAGCACTCGGGGGTACAGCATGGCGTTGGCGCCGATGATACCGAGTGCCAGCGCACGGCCGAACGCCGGCTCGGTCCGACTGAGGCGCGCAAAGGTCCACGTCACGTTGGTGGACGACACCAGTCCACCCGCGAGGCCGCTGATGAGATAGCCGCGATGGGCCCCAACCGCGCGGCGCATCAGGTGACCGAAGAAGCTCAGGCCGGTAAAGAAGAGGACGAGCAGCCAGAGTTCGCGCGGCCGAATCCCGCCCCATGGCCCGAACGGACCTTGCGGCAACAGGGGCAGGATGACGAGCGCCATGACCGCAAAACGCGCTCCGGCCTTGAGCTCGGCGCCCTCGATCCGCGACACGAAGGTGTGGACCCGTGACTTCTCGAGCAGGACGACGCTCAGAACCGCGATGATCCCGGCAGCCACCTTGGCATTGCCCATCCCCGCGAGAATCCCGGCGGCGATCACGATCAGTGCAGCTGCTTCAGTGGTCCCATCGATGTCGCGCCGGCTGGCCGCGATGTAGGCACCAACCGTAAAGGCCACGACACCGGCAAGCAGAATCCCAGCCAGGACGGCCGCCCCCTCCAGCCAGAGCCAGCCCGAAAGCCCGCCCAGGAAGCCCAGCATGGTAAAGGTGCGAATCCCGGCGAAATGGGCATCCGGACCATCCGCGTGCCCGGACCACTGCCGCTCGAATCCAACGGCTGTTCCGCCCAGGGCGGCGGCAACCAGGCCGAAAACAGCGTCGGACGTTATCACGGTAGCAGGCTCCGCCTAACGCGCCGGATCGAGCCAGAGCTGGTAGCGGGTTCCCTGCTCGACCGCCGCGCGACTGAAGAGCAAGGGGAAGTACCGCCCCTCACCCCAGAGGTCGAGCAGGTTGCCGTAGAAGGGACTTCCCGGCTGCCCCGACTGCCCGGGTACCGATGTGGCAACCGAGTTGTCGAGATCGGCAAGGTCGAAGATGCCCCGGTAGGACGCGCCCGCCGATTGGGTCCATCCGCTTCCCGCCGTCATGTTGACGGTGTTGTCGTCGCCGCCACGACGGATCGATGGCAGGTCGAAGGCGCTGGCCAGCGGATGACGGAAATGGGCCTGATGCAGGTCGCCCCACCTCCAGCTCGAGGCGGCCCCTCCGACTTCGGCCCGGACTTTGGCAACTGCCTGATCAAAGGCGGCAAGCACCATCGAATCACGAGCCGCTTCCGGGTTGGCCCCGAAGACACGGTCGGGAGAGCGCACCAGACGAATGACCGTGGGCAAGTCGTACGCCCTGCCGCGTTCCCGGGTTCGATCGCCGAAGCGAGGGCGGTACACCGCGGCGGCAAGATCGCGCAGCCAGGCGGTGTAGATGAGCGGCGCCGCGTCATCGCGACGCATCACGAAGTCCCAGCGCTTCATCAGATCGAGCTCGGGCCCTCGAGCGCGCCGCCGCTCTGCCGCTCGCAAGAGTACCGGTACCAGTTCAGACGCCGGCAGCGAATACTCATCGTGCTGCAGCGTCTCGAACGCCTGACGGGTCCAGTTGCGGCGCCTGGCCAGTTCCTGGGTGATCCGATCCGCCCGGTACGGTGTGGCCCAGTCATAGTTGAGCTGATGCGGGTACCCGGCCGGCAGGATATTGTGGTTGGCGGTGACGATGATACCGCTGGCCGGGTTGACGCTTTCCGGTAGCTCGGCAAACGGCAGGAACCCTTCCCACTCGAAACGGCCGTCGCCCGGAACCGGGAGGAGGCCACTCCAGGATCGAATCGGGTTGAGCCCGGCGGCAATCCAGCCGATCGTACCACTGGTATCGGCGTAGACGAGGTTTTCCGTCGGCAACCGCCACCGATGGGCGGCCTCTCGGAAGCTCTTCCAGTCCTTGGCACGGTTGATCGAGATCTGCGCCAGGTAGCCGGCGGTACCAGGTTCACTGCCCACGAACCGAATCACGAAGCCGCGCGTTCCGTTGCGATCCTCCGAGACGATGGGACCGTGCTCGGTGAACTCCAAGTTGACGACCCGCGCCCGCTCGCCGCGCACCGGGATGGTATCGACGATGACGTGGACCGGCTTCCACTCGCCTCGATTCCAATAGCACCGCCTGGTCGACGCCAGCGGGCAGGGACCAAGCCTCTCGACGTAGACGTCCTGCTGATCCATGCCGACGATGGTGAACCCGAACGCCATGGCGCCGTTGTGCCCGCCTGCCACGCCCGGAACGCCGGGCTCCCCCGCGCCGATGACGTTCCATCCGGGACCGACGAGGTGGGTCAGGTACCGCAAGGCAGGCAGCGTGACGGCTCGGTGCGGATCGTTGGCCAGCAGGGGCTTGCCGGTCCTGGTCCGGGCGCCGCTGACAACCCAGTTGTTGGAGCCGTCGAAGCGCTGAAACGGCACACCGGTGTACGCAGCTGCCGCCGCGCCGAGGGAGCGCACCGAGATCCCGGTCAGATCGAAGTCCGGGACGGGATCGAGCTTGCGGGACGGATCCAGAGGGAACAGCGCTTCGAGGGTGGCCTGCTCGATCTCATTGAGCAGGCGTGCCCGATCGACCTCCACCAGCGCATTGCCCGTCATGGCCAGTGCCGCCATCCGCTGCAGCGGCACGTGCTCACCCCACGGCTCCGGCCGGAACCCCTGCAGGGCAAACTCGATCGGAGGGTTGTCCCGAACCAGCCTGATCTGCGCGTTGACGCCAGCCACGAACGCGCGGACAATCTCCTTCGTGTCCGGCGCATAGCTGGTCCACTCTGCTTCCATGTCACCCCGGTACTTGAGCAGCCGGGCAAACCGATCTCGCTCCACCAGCTCCGGCCCCAGCACCTCGGCCAGCAATCCATCGCCCTGGCGCCGCCAGATTTCCATCTGCCAAAGCCGATCCTGCGCAGCAACGAACCCCTGCGCAAAGAAGAGGTCCGACACCGTCCTCGCATAGATGTGCGGAACACCCCACTGATCGCGGCGAACCTCAACTGCGGAGTCGAGCCCGGCAATCGGGATCCGCCCCTCGATCTGGGACAGACGGCGCTTGGCTTCTGCCAAGGTGGCCTGGCCCAGCGCAGGCGCGGTACCCAATATGGCAAGTACGAGCGTCAGCAGTGATATCCGTTGCTTCATCATCGCGTTCTTCCTCGTCCCTCACGTTGCCACAGGAGCCGTTGCTCCTGAATCAGATACTCATGAATGGCCTGGGCATCTTTGGCGCTCAGGAGGTCGGCAAAACCGGCCATCCCCCCTGCGCTGAGACTGCCCTGCCGTACGATGGCGTCGAACACGCTATGCGTCGCCGCCGACATGCGCCGAAGGTCGGGAAAGGCCGAGATTCGATCCTCGCGTGCGCCGTGACAAGTGACACAATTGGCACCGAAGAGCTCCTCGCCCTTGGCGAGCACCGCCGGCGACGCCGGCGGCCGCGCCGGCGGTTCAGGCGTCGCGAGAGGCAGGTACGGAGGAGGCAGCGGCGTGGCACCGCCCCCGAGCTTGAACGCGAGCAGACGCCCTGCGTTCTGGTAGGTGTACCCCGCCGTCCCGTACGGATACTGCCGACCAACCGCGCCGCCGAAACCTGCCGCGACGACCACATATTGTTCCCCGTCGAGCTGATACGTCATCGGGGCCGCCATGATCGCAGTCCCGACGTTGATCTCGGTCCGCTTTTCGCCGCTCGACGCGGAGTACACCACCAACCGTCCGTCGGAGGTTCCCTGAAAGACGAGGTTGCCAGCCGTGGTAAGGACACCACCGCCAGCATAGGTCGTGTTGGCCAGCGGCACCCGCCAGCGCTCCTGCCGGGCTACCGGATCCCAGGCCAGGAGGAACTCGGACACGCCCAGCGACGTCGAGTCGGGTGACCCTTTGAGGATGGCCTCGTAGGCGGGCCGCACGCTTGGCATCAACCCCAGCACCAAGTCGAACAGCCCGCCCGCTCCAACGTTCCCGGTGCCCGGCTTCCAGGTATAGCCCGGCTCGTCGAGCATGATCATGCCGGATTCACGCGCCGGAATGTAGACCAGCCCGGTCTGGCGACTGAAGGCCATCGGTTGCCAGTTGTGCGCACCAACTTGAGACGGAAACACGATGGCAGGCTGGTCGCGATAGATGGCCGCAGGATTGATCTGCGGCCGCCCGGTCGAATCGAAACCGGTGAGCCAGTTGACCCGAACAAACGGCGTGCCGGAAATGAACTCACCCGTCTGGCGATCGAGGACGTAGAAGATTCCGTTCTTCGGCGCCTGCATGATCACCTTGCGGGGCGCCCCATCGATGGTCAGATCAGCCAGGATCATGTTCTGGGTCGCGGTGTAGTCCCAGAGTTCCCAGGGCACCTGCTGATAATGCCAGACCAGTCGACCATCGGTCGGCTTGATTGCCAGGATCGATACGAGATAGAGATTGTCGCCACCCGAGGGGTCCCGATTCCAGCCGGAGTATGGTGTGCTGTTGCCAGTCCCCACGTACAGCAGGTCGAGCTCGGGGTCGTAGGTCATCTCACCCCACACCGTGCCGCCGAGACCCGACTGCCAGTCGGTGTCGGGGCCCCAGGTCTCGAGCGCCCGAGCCACTTCGGGGTGCTCCGGCGGTCCCTTGGCCGGATCGCCGGGTACGACGAAGAAACGCCAGCGCTGTTCACCGGTCTCGACGTCGTATGCCGTGATGTAGCCGCGCACCCCGAACTCGCCACCGCTGTTACCGATCACCACCACGCCCCTGGCGACCTGCGGCGGGCCGGTGATGGTGTAGGAACGAGTCTCGCGATCGACGAAGGTGTCGCGCTTCCAGATCTCACGACCGGTCTCGGCGTCGAGCGCCACCAGGAAGCCGTCGAGCGTACCGACGTAGACCTTGCCTCGCCAGACCTGCAGCCCGCGATTGACCGCATCACAGCACGCTCGCCGCGCGTAGCTGCCATCGACATCCGGGTCATAACGCCACCGTTCCTGACCGGTCCGGGCATCGACTGCAGCCACGGACCCCCAGGGGCCTGCAAGATAAAGCACCCCATCGACCATAATCGGGGTGGCTTCCTGGCCCCGCTCGACTCGACCGCGACGCGAGCTGGCGTCGTACTCCCAGGCAAAGCCCAGGGACGCCGCGTTCGATTCATCGATCCCGGTCAGTGGGCTGAAGCGATCACTGCGGTAGGTGCCGCCCAGGCCGAGCCACTGCCCGGGTTCGCGATCCGCGCCCTTGAGACGGGCCAGATCGATGTTGCCGGCAGAGGGACTCCCGCAGCCGACCAACGCCAGCACCAGCGATACCGCGAAGAACCGTGGCATATGTCACCCGCAGCACAGGGTTGCCGTCCACACTGCGATGGACGAATGAACGGTGGGGCGGAACCGACAGAAAACCGGCGTGCCGCCAATCGGCCGCCGGATCCGCGGGACATCCGACAGTTGTATTGTCGATGATGAATGGGAACCTAAGCCCGGACAGGAAACCGGCAAGCACCCCCCGGGGACTCATTGCATGGTCCGGCTCCGCCACCTAGACTGGTCGCATGCCTATTCCGATTCCGTCATCCCAAGCCAGTTCGGCACTGGAAGCCCTTGCCCGGCTGCCCATTGCCTCCTTCGGCCACTATCCGACCCCGATCGATGAGCTCGACCGGTTCCGTCAGACGCTGGGCCTTAGACAGCAGATCCTCTGCAAACGCGACGATGCCGTCTCGTTCGGCTTCGGAGGCAACAAGGTCCGCAAGCTACGCTACGTCCTGCCCCCGCTGCTGGCCGAAGGTGTCGACACGCTGATTTCCTGTGGCGGAGTCCAGTCCAACCACGCCCGGGCCACCGCTGCGGTGGCCGCCGCCTCGGGCCTCGTCTGCCACCTGGTGGCCAACGGTGTGGCCCCCGAGCGCCTGACCGGCAACGCCCTGCTCAACGGGCTGCTCGGTGCCACGGTCGAGTACGTCGCGGGCCGAGAGGAGCGGAAGCCAGCCATGGAACGCGCCGCCGAGCGGTATCGCGCCGAGGGCCGCCGCCCCGCGATCATTCCGCTGGGCGCGTCGACGCCGCAAGGTGCGCTGGGATTCGTCGACGGCATCGGCGAGATGAAGGCCCAGGGCCTGGTTCCGGACGTGATCGTCCACGCCTGTTCCTCGGGGGGTACCTCCGCAGGGATCCTGGCCGGGGTCGCGCTGCACGGTCTGTCGACCCGCGTGATCGGCATCAGTGCCGACGACCCGCCTGCCGCCGTCGAGGCTGAGGTGCGATCGATCGTCCGCGGACTGGGTCCCTTGCTCGGGCTCGATGGTGGCAGTCTCGATGCGGCCATCACGGTCGAAGTCGACGACGGCTTCGTCGGTGAGGGCTACGGCCTGCCGACGGCGGCCTCCCGAGAGGCTCAGAGCACGGCGGCACGCACCCAGGCGGTCTTCGTCGATCATACCTACAGCGCGAAAGGACTGGCCGGCCTCGTAGCCTACTGCCGCGACGGCCGGATCCCGAAGGATGCGACCGTCCTGTTCTGGCACACCGGCGGCCAGGTGGCGCTGTTCGCCTAGGCCGGGAGATCTGAATGAAAAGGCCGGCCCCTCACGTAAGGGACCGGCCTTTCGCTTGCTCGGAGAGACAGCGGCTAGTGCAACCTGGCGCTGAACCGATCCAAGAACTCCCGCTCGGCCGGCGACAGACTGCTGATCCCTGATGCGCTGATCTTGTCGAGAATGCGGTCGAGCTCGCTCCGATTGACCTCGTGCAGATCCTCGCGGCGAATCCGCGACCAGCGCTCCATCGCGCCTGAAGTCGATTCGAGTTTCGGCACCGCAGGCCGGGCGGCCTCACGCCACTCCCGTAGCGGTGCCTGCTGGCGTCGTTCCATGAACTTGAGATAGAGGTAGCCGCCCAGGAATCCGCCGAGATGGGCAAAATGGGCCACGTTGCCGCCGCCACCGCCCAGCCCTGCGTAGAGCGACATCGCCGTCATGATGATGACGAGCCAGCGGGCCTCGATTGGCAGGATGCCCCAGATGTAGATCCGCTGTCTCGGCCAATAGTACGCAAAGGCCAGCTGGACGCCATACACGCCGCCTGAGGCGCCGATCAGGAGGCCAAACCCTCCGCCGGGAACGGCGCTGAAGATCAGCCAGCCCAGGCCGCCCACGATGCCGCTGATCAGGAAGAGCCGCAGGAAACGGGTGCCGCCAAGTCGCGACTCGAGGGCCGGGCCGAAGAAATAGAGAATCAGCAGGTTCCAGAAGATGTGGCTCAACCCGCCGTGGACGAACATGTACGTCACCAGCGTCCAGGGACGGAACAGCAAGCCATGCATCTGGAGGCCGAGCAGCCCGGTAACGGCTGGCATGGTCGTCTGCAGGAAGAAGACGCCCACACACGCGATCACAATGCGAAGAACCCAAGGAGTCACGAAACCGACCCTGATCCGGGGAAACTGGCGGCCCGACCAGCGCGTGCGCCGGTCCACAACCACGACAATCTAATCTCAAACACGGCCGATGGTCGTAAACCCTTACAGCGTGGTTACTTAAACTGAACGAGACCGGTCGCGGTCAGGGCAGGAATCGGGTCTGACCGAGCCCCGAACAGGCGGTGGTGCAACCAAAGGTCCATATTACGCATCTTGGAGGGCGGACCCACAGGACCCATGGTGTGCTGACAGGAACCCTTCGAATGGACGCATTCCGGCTGGCCAATGCCGATGCGGTACTGCCCCGGCTCAGGGCCGGCGATCCGGAAGCGCAGGAAGCTCTGTTCCGCGCCTTCGAGTCTCCGGTGTACAACCTGGCCCGGCGAATCTGCCGCACCACCGAAGATGCCGAAGACGTGGTCCAGGAAACCTTCCTCGAGGTCTTCCGCAGCATCCGGCAGTATCGGGGCGACGGAAGCCTCTGGGGCTGGATCCGGACGATTGCGTCCAGCAAAGCACTGATGCGCCTCCGTCGCAACAAGTACCGCGACACCGACGAGCTCAACGACGAGATCGCCCCGATGCGCCGAGAAGACACGGCGCTCCGGATGGACCTGGAAGCTGCGCTGGAGCGCCTGCCCGAAACCTCACGTGCCGTGGTCTGGCTCCACGACGTCGAGGGCTACACCCACGAAGAAATCGCCAAAATGATGGACCGCACGGTCAGCTTTTCGAAATCACAGCTGGCCCGTGCCCACGCCCGGCTTCGGCGATGGCTGGGCGAGGAAGCGGTACCCGTATGACACATTTGAACGTTGAACAGCTGTTGGCGACTCGTGAGCCCGGCCTCGAGCCTCAGGTCATGTCGTGGCGCGAGCATCTCGATCACTGTGACGCCTGCCGAGACGAATTGGCTCGGCTGGATCAGCGGAGCGCTCGGCTCCGCGCGCTCCCGACCCTGCGTCCTTCCCGCGACCTGTTCGGCGCCGTCCGACTCGAAGCCGCCCGCGAACGCCGGCGGCTTCGGCTCAGGCAGGTTGCGCTGGGTGGTGTGGCCCTCGCGGCAACCGTCGTTCTTGCAATCACGGGATTCTCGCTCCGTAAAGAGGAGCGCACCCTGGTGGCCGCCGATCCGGAGCTGGCTGAGGTGATGAGCCGCGCCTCGCAGCTCGAGCAGGCGCTGTCGGGCTTCGATCAGGACCGGCAGGTCGTCAATGGCCACACCGTGGCGGTGACGTCGCTGCTCGAAGACCGGGTCGCGCGCCTCGACCGCCAGATCCAAGCGGTCAATCTGATGGACCAGCAAACCCGGCGCGAGCAGATGCTCAGGCTGTGGCGTGAGCGTGTCGGACTGCTCGATGCGCTGGTCGATGTTCACCTGTCCGGCGCCCGTTACGTGGGCTTTTAGCGCCCACAGGAGTGATAGATCACATGCGTACTAAGCAGTTACTGCTGACCACTCTGGCTGTCGGCACCATCACAACTCCGCTTTGGGCACAGCCGCCGGTCGAGCGGATCGAAGTGCGGCGAGGCGCGGGTGAGCCTCGCTCGCGCGTCTGGGTCAACGATACCGAGGTCGACCCGCTCGACTTTTTTTCTAACCGGCGTGCGCGCCTCGGCATCATCATCCAAGTCGAGGCTACGCCCGCGGACTCGATCGGAGCCACGATTCTTTCGGTGACGCCGGCCAGCCCCGCCGCCAAGGCCGGACTGCGTTCCGGTGACATCGTGACCCGATTCAACGGCCAGCGCCTGATCGGCACCGAGCGCGACCGGAGCGCCGCCGGCAACGAATCGTATCCCGGCCTTCGAATGGTCGAGTTGGCCGCCAAGCTCGAGCCGGGTGATACGGCAGCGATCGAGTACCGGCGTGGTGGGGACACCAAGACGGTCAACGTCATCGCGTCGGACGACCGAATGTTCACCTTCCGTGGCATCGACGACGGCGAAGTGCGCTTCCGGATCCCGCAGCCACCAGGGGATCCGAGTCAGCGTCGCGTGATGTCGCTCGGATCGCCCGATGTGATGTTTCGCCGGATCGGCGGGCCCTTTGCCGAACTCGAGCTGGCTCCGATCAATCCGGATCTCGGCGCCTACTTCGGGACCTCGGAAGGAGTGCTCGTCATCGACACGCCGCGCAACAACCCGATGGGCCTCAAGGGGGGGGACGTAGTGCTGAGCGTGGATGGTCGTCCGGCTCGCGGACCGTCGAGCTTGCTCCGCATCCTCCACTCGTACGAGCCCGGCGACGTGATGAAGCTGGAGATCCTGCGCAACAAGTCAAAGCAGACCGTCACCTCCAAGGTGGATTGGCAGCGAGACTGATCGCTCAGGACGCTGATTGGGAAAGGACAACGGGGCCGCGCTTCGATCAGCGCGGCCCCGTTGCGTTGCCATCCTGGTTCAACTTGTTCCGTCAGTGCCCGCCAGGTGCTGGTGTCGCCGCTCGAGCCTTCGCCTCGGCCGACACGTCAGCCTCCCAGGCGTTGAGAAGCGGGCGGAGCCGCTGAGCAATGTCCGACCGCTGCGCAGCCAGATCGTGCCGCTCACTCGGATCGTCCCGAAGGTTGAAGACAAAAGTCGAGAGACCATCGACCAGAAGTTTCCAGTCTCCCGAGCGCACCGCCCGCTGATTCCAACCCCCAGCTGCGGTACGCCAGAACAGGGTGCGCTCGGCGATCGGGGCGCCGCCACTCACAATCGGAAGCAGATCGATTCCTTCGAGCCGAGCCTCGGGAGGGACCAAGGCCCCAGCTGCGGACAGGATGGTGGCCGAGAGATCCATCGTGATGCCGACTTGACCGGTCACGGTGCCGGCCGGAATCCGGCCGGGCCAGCGCATGATCGTCGGGACCCGAATGCCACCCTCCCAGAGCGTCCACTTGCGATGAAAGAACGGTTCGTTACGCGAAAGCCACTCGCCGCCGTTGTCGTTCGTGAAGATGACCAGGGTGTTCCGCTCGAGCCCCAGGCTATCGAGAACCCGAAGAATCCGACCGACACCCCAGTCGGCTCGCTCCACCATCGCGACGTAATCGGCTCGTGTACCCGTAGAGTCGTCGGAGGGCATCAGGTGGCGAGCATTACCTCGCGCAGTCGAAGGCTGCCCCGGCGGCTGATAGGGCCAGTGCGGCGCGCTATACGCGACCTCGAGGAAGAACGGCTTCGTCGCATGCTGGCGTATGAAGTCGACCGACCGCTCCGTGATCAGATCGGTCATGTAGCCGTTGCGGGTAATCGGCGTTTCGTTCTCGAAGAAGTCAGGTCGGCCGTTCCCGTCGGTGTGGCGGTAGTAATCGACGTAGCCGCTCTTGAACCCGAAGAAGTAGTCGAACCCGTGGGCCGCCGGACTGTACTCGGCTTTGTATCCCAGGTGCCATTTGCCGACCAGCGCCGTTGCATAGCCGCGATTCTTGAGCAGCTGGGGCAGTGATGTCCCGGTCGGAATCAGCCCCGACTCGGCATGCGACGATGCCGCGTGGCTCAACGCCTGTTCGAGATTCGAGCGCTGCTGATACCGACCGGAAATCAGCGCAGCGCGCGTCGGCGTGCAGAGTGGCGCATTGGCGTAGAAATCGGTGAAACGAACCCCGGCGCGTGCCAAGGCATCGAGGTGCGGGGTACGAAGGTCGGTGGCACCGTAGCTGCCGAGATCGCCGTAGCCTGCATCGTCGGTGATAACCAGAACGACGTTCGGCGGCCGTCCCGGTTGCGGCTCTGCGAAAGACGACATCACGGCAGCCCCCAGGAGCAGCCCAACCAGTGCAAGCATCTTGGACTCGCGAAGGAGAGGTGCTGACAATCTAAGCGACCGTCACGTCGGTGCCGTCACGCCTAGCTATGTTTGCAGGATGCCCATGCGTTGCTTCCTTCTGTCGCTCTTTGTCCTGACCCTTGGTGCGCCGATGTTTGCGCAGGGACTGCCGCCATACATCCCCGTCAACCCGGTCCAAACCGCCCGATCAGGCCTTTACACCCAGCCCTACATCGACTCGGGCAAGGCCTGGGAGTTTCGGGCACTGATGGACCTGGCCAACATGATCGAGTACCAGGGACGCCCAGGCAGCCGCATCGTCCTCGACGCCGAGGTGCTCCGGGTCGATCTGACAGCGACCAGGAACCTGGGCCCGGGGTTCATCGGCGCTTCGATCGGCTTCAACGCCTCGAACGATGGTTTCCTCGACGGCTTCCTCGACTGGTACCACAACCTGACCGGCCTCCAGGTAGCCGCCCGCGAGGTCCGACCCCGAAACCGGTTCGAGTATCTCATCCAGACACCCGCCGGCGACAGCATTGCCTACCCAAAACACCGCGGATTCCTCGGTGACCTCCGCCTGATGGCCGGCCATCGGCACACCCGTCACTGGCAGACCGCCCTGTCCGTCACCCTGCCCGTCGGCGCGCCAGAGGGCTACGGCCGCAGGGTCGCTTCAGCCAGCCTGCTGACCACCGCCCGCGCCGAGCTCAACGAGCGGTGGACTGCGGAGGGAGGAATCGGCCTCGGCACCACCCCGAAACACGGCGACCTGAGCGAGTACCAGCGTACGGTCTTCGCTTCGGCCAACGGTGGGGTGCGTTTTCGTTTTTGGGGACAACAGGCCGCGTTCATCAACCTGTTCTACCATACCCCGACCTACCGGGGCACCACGGTCAAACCCCTGGACAACCCCGAGCTGACCCTCGACTACGGCTTCCTGCTGAAGGCGAAGAAAGGCCCGGAGTGGTTCTTCGGCATGACCGAGGACCTGCTGCCCTCAGGCCCCGCCGTCGACCTGTCGTTCAGGATTGGGATGCGCTGGTAAAAAGGAGCTTTTCCAGCTCGGTGTAGAGAAACTCCTTGGCGCGCTGGTCCCGCAGATTGAGGCCGTAGTGGTTGATCAGCTGCTGCTGCAGCTTGAGCCACTCGGCCCAACAGACATTGCAGATCTGGTCGACGATGCGCTGACCCAGCTCGTTCGGGAACGGGCGAAAGGGAACCCCGTCTCGAGTCTCACTGCAGCGCACACAGGTCACGGTTGCCATGACCCTAAGATAAGCGATCCCCGCAGCCCTTACTCGCCCCGTTTCAGGGCCTTGACCCCGCTGGCGGTTCCCAACCCGGCCCCGAGCCCAAAGACGGCCGCCGTAAAGCCCGTGATCAGCGGCAACAGCGTCAACGGGAGGGCGACCAGAGCAGCCCCGACAGCCGCAAGTACTGGAACGACAGGGGAATAGACCCCGTCCACAAACCGAAGCCGGCGCCGGACGAAGCCACGGGCAAACCCGAACGAAAGGACCCCGACAGCCGCCGCCAGGGCCAGTGAAATGATCTCGAACACGCTCCCACCTCCGTTCACCTGAGTGTCTGCCCCGGCGTTCCAGTACGCGACGGAACGGCGGCCTGTTTCAGCCCTTCATACTCGGGCACCCCTGCCGATACTACCGCTACCCGCAGGAAAGCCGCGGGCGGAAGGATGGCGGCGTTTGCGCCACCACTTCCAGGAACCGACCGCCCCGGGACAACCCCCGGAGCCAGCCGGAGAAACCATGGCGAAACATCCCACCATCGAGATTCCCAACATCGGTCCTATGGACCACGCCTGGGACGTGCTGGGCGAATGGAATGTCGATTTCGAAATCCCCTCGATGGCCAACCCGATTGCCGGCACGCTGGTTGTCGACACCTGGATGCAGGCCACCATCGAACTCGAGCCCTGGGGCGCTGCGGTTGCCGGCCTGCCCGAGAAGGTATCGCTGGAACGGGCCAGCCGCGTTCATCTGACGGACGCGGGCGGCGGCGCCCTCCAATGGGTCTATGTGTCCGAGGAGGACCGGTGGACCATGCAGGCCACCATGTGGCCCGGCTCGCTGCACCTGTTCGTCCAGGACGTCGACGATCCGAATCAGCAGCTCTACCGCGCCGTGGGCTACCGCACGGGCGACTACTACTCCCGCAAGTATCCGCTGGTGGCGCGCTAGCCGCTACCAGCGCAGCAGGACGCTGCCCCAGACAAAGCCCGACCCGAACGCCGTGAACGCCACCAGCGCGCCCGGCTTCACGCGCTCGGCGCGGACGCACTCGTCCAGCGCAATCGGAATGCTGGCCGAGGTGGTGTTGCCGTACCGGGCAATGTTGCCGTAGACCTGGTCGTCGCGAAGGCCAAGTGAACGCTGGACCGCATCAGTGATGCGAGCATTGGCCTGGTGCGGTATCAGAAGATCGATGCTGGCCGGAGTGAGGCTGACTCGATCGAGGCAGCTGCGCACCGAGGCCGGCATTCGCTCCACCGCGTGACGAAAGACCTCTTTCCCATCCATGTGCAGGAAGTAGCGGCCCTGCGCGTAGCGCCCGGCGTCGATCATCGGAGAATGGATCGCCCCGGGCTCAGGGACCCAGAGCGACTCGGCATGCGCACCATCCGAGCCGAGGTCGACGGCCAGAATGCCGCGCCCCGGGTCGTCGGTGGCCGAAAGCACGGCGGCCCCCGCTCCGTCCGCAAAGATCACCGCGGTATTGCGACCCCGATCGCTGACATCCATCCGGGTCGACTGAATCTCCTGACCCACCACCAGGATCCTCCGGTAGGTGCCCAGCCGGATGAAGTTGTCGGCCACGGACAGGCCGTAGATGAACCCGGCACACTGCATCCGGAGGTCGATGGCCGGAATCGTCCCCGCACCGAGTCGATCCTGCAGCAACACCCCGTTGCCGGGAAGAAACTGGTCCGGAGTCGACGAGGAATAGACGATGGCATCGAGCTCGGACGGTTCGATGCCCGCCATCTCGAGCGCTTGCCGCGATGCCGTGACGGCCAGGGCAACCCCGGTTTCGCCCGGCGTGATCCAATGCCGGCGCTCGATCCCGGTCCGGGTTCGGATCCACTCGTCGGACGTGTCCATCAGGGTCGCGAGTTCGTGGTTGGTGACGACCCGCTCGGGAACGGCTCGGCCGGTGCCGAGTATGGCGCTGGTAGGCATGGCGTGCAGCAAGATAGGAAGACCGGCGCGCGGCGGGGAGCCCACCGCGGCCGGCCAGAACAGCAGCTACTCGTATCGCAGGGCGTCGATGGTATTCAGGTTGGCAGCCCGGCGCGCGGGCCAGAGCCCGAAGAAGAGCCCGACGAAGGCGCTGAACAGGAATGCCACCATCACCGCGGTGGGCGAAACGATGGTCGACCAGCCCAGAAACTTCGACATCGCCATCGCACCGCCGGCCCCTGCCAGGACACCGAACAACCCTCCCATCAGGCAGAGCACGACCGCCTCGACCAGGAACTGACCCATGATATTGAGCTTGGTGGCGCCGAGTGCCCGGCGCACGCCGATTTCACGGGTCCGCTCGGTCACCGACACGAGCATGATGTTCATGATCCCGATACCGCCCACCACGAGCGACACAGCCGCAATGCTGGCCAGCAGCACGCCGAAGACCTGGGTAGTCTGCTGCTGCGTCGCGAGGAACTCCTGCTGGTTGCGAATCTGGAAGTCGTTCGCCGCACCCGGCCGAATCTTGTGCTCCCGCCGCATGATGCGCTCGATGTCGACCATACCCTGATCGAGCGGAACGCCGTCGCGCACCTGAAGACTGATCTGCCGCAGCCTGTCGGTACCCATCAATCGATAGCGGGCGGTGCTGAGCGGAATCAGGATCTGCTCGTCCGGGTTCTGAAACGACATGGCGGCTCCCTTGGCCGCGAGCACGCCGATGACCTCGAAGTTCTGCCCGCCGATAGAGATGGTCTGCCTGATCAGCGCCGCGGGGTTGGCATTCAGCATATTCGGGATGGCATTGCCGACCACGGCGTACCGCTGCCGGGCGGCGTCATCGCCGGTGGTGAACATCTCGCCGTACTCGATCTGAAAGTTCTTGACCGGCAAGAAGTTCGGAGTGGTCCCGACGATGCTCGAGTTGAGGTTCTGATTGCCGTACACGACGGTCATGTTCCGGGAGATCTCCGGCACGACCTCGGCAATCAGCTTGGCATCGGACCGGAGCGCGTTGGCATCGTCGACGGTCAGGTTGACCCGGACATCCGACGCACGTCCTCCGAAGAACGACTGGCCGGGGAACACGGTCAACACGTTGGTACCGAGCGCCTTGATTCGTTCCTCGACCGCCCGCTGTGCACCCGTCCCCAGCGCCACGACGGCAATCACCGCACCGACGCCGATGATGATGCCGAGCATGGTGAGCGCCGCCCGGAGCTTGTTGGCCCGGATGCTCGAAAGCGCAACTTTGAACGTTTCGCCGACGATCACGTTAGCGACCTCCTGTTCGCACTCCGGGGAGTCCACCGCCCCCGGTCATCTGATTGATCCGGGTCCGCTGCTCCTGCTGCTGCTGCACCAGGCTGGCACTCGGCAAGACCAGCACCGAATCATCTGCGCTCAAGCCGCGCACGACTTCGCTGTAGTCCAGGTCGGTCAGGCCGGTGCGCACCATGACGGGGGTTGGCCGCCCGTTCTTCATCACGAAGACGATGTAGTCGCCGCCGAACTGGAAGTCGTTACCGCTGGCGGCCTGACGCCCCCGGCCGCCGCCGGGGCTGCCCCCTCCACCCGCACCGCCACGGAAGCTGCGCTGCAGCTGCTGCATGACCTGCTGCTCCTGGGCCGTCAGGGTTTCGCCGGAGAACCGCTTCCGCATGATGGCCTGCGCCTGCGTAGCCGTGACGCCCTCGGGCAGGGTGATGGTGCGACCGTCCGGTGTCGTCATCGTGTTGGCCGCCGCCTGGGCAGGCGCCGGAGCCGGAGCCGCGGCGGAATCCCGACCGGCTGCAGCCGGCTGGGCAGCTGCTTCAGCCGTCCGACGCGCCTCGGCCAGCATCGTCTGGAGATCCTGATCCGAGATGCCGAGCACCGAGGCAGCCGACCCTACGTCTCGCTGAGTACGGAGCGCGGCATTCGGAATCGCAAGCACGCTGTCACGCCGGCCAATGTGCAGTTCAACATCCGCGTTCATGCCCGGCTTGAGCAGCCCGTTCCGATTGTCGATCCGGACCAGCACCGGAAACATGGTCACGTTCTGGAGCGTTTCTGCCTTTGGCTCGACCTTGAGAATCTCACCCTGAAACGGCTGATTCGGATATGCATCGACCGTAACCGTGGCCCGTAGTCCGGCTCGGATCTTTCCGATGTCGGTCTCATCGACCAGCGTACGGACCTGCACGAGGCCCAGATCGGCCATGGTCAGCAGGACCGTGCCACCGCCCACATCGCGCGTCGGCGAAGAAATGACCTGCCCGCGTTCCACATTCTTCGCGATGATGGTACCGGTAATCGGCGCCAGCACGTCAGTATCTTCCATCGAGATTCGGGCCTCTTCGACGGCCACCTGGGCCCGAATCACCTCCGCGCGCGCGTTGGCCACGGAGAGCACTGCCGTTTCATGCTCCTGCTCCGTGATGGACTGCGACTTGAAGAGTTCGTCCGACCTGCGCTTCTGCGCCTCAGCATTCTGCAGCCGCGCCCGCACCACGTCCAAATCCGCCTCGGCCTGGTTCAGCGTGTTGCGCGGCGAGCGCTGATCGACCCGGACCAGCAGCGTGCCGCGCTGTACCGTCGCACCCGTCTCGGCACGCATTTCCAGAATCTCGCCCGAAGCCTTCGACTTGACCTCGACGACCGTATCCGGCTGAATCGTACCGGTCGCCCGCGCCGAAACGACGACATCGCGTCGCTCGACCGGAACCGACTGAAACAGTACCGCAGGCGCCTGCTGCCGATTGCAGCCCGTGCCAACCACGAGCGCGGTCACTGCCACTACCGCGGCTCGACTGAAACGTCCCATCATCACTTCTCCGTTGCGAAATCGCGCTCGACTCGCCCGTCACGTACATGGATCTGGCGGCGGGCGTGTGCCGCGATATCCGGCTCGTGTGTTACCAGCACGATCGTCTGGCCTTCGTCGTGCAACTGCTCGAACAGCGCCAGGATCTCCTCGCTGGTCTTGGAGTCGAGGTTGCCGGTCGGCTCGTCGGCCAGGATGATGCTGGGGTTGTTGACCAGCGCCCGGGCAATGGCCACCCGCTGCCGCTGACCACCGGACAGTTCGTTCGGCCGATGGTGCATCCGGTCCTGCAGGCCAACCCGCGATAACGCGCCTTCGGCCGCTGCCCGGCGATCTTTGGAACTCGTTCCCGCGTAAACCATCGGGAGTTCGACGTTCTGCAACGCCGACGCACGCGGCAGCAGATTGAAGGTCTGAAAGACGAACCCGATTTCCTTGTTGCGAATCCGAGCCAACTGGTCGTCGCTCAACTCCGAGACTCGATAGCCATTGAGCCAGTACTCGCCTGACGTGGGCGTATCGAGGCAGCCGATCATGTTCATCAGGGTCGACTTACCCGACCCGGACGGCCCCATGATGGCGACAAACTCGTTCCTGCGGATGGTGAGGTCGATGCCACGCAGGGCACGAACCACCTCGCTGCCCATCACGTATTCACGGTGGAGATCCCGCACGACGATGACCGCATCTCTCGGCACGTCGGGCGGCAGCATCGCCATCCGCTCGGCCGTCGTTTCGATCGAGGCTGCACTCATAGCTTCCGTCCGATCAGCGCCTGAATCTGAGCCCGCGCGCGCAGGTAGTCGAACCGCGCATTGACCACATCGACCTCTGCCTGCGTCAACGCCTCCTGAGACGTCAACACGTCGACAATCGTTGCAACGCCCAATCGGTAGCGTTCCTGCTGGACCCGCAGATCTTCCGTTGCCGCTGCAAGGCTGGTCCCGGTGATCGTGGTCCGCGTCCGGGCTGCCTCGAGTTCGGCCAGGCGCGCCGTCAAATTCGCCAGCACCAGGCGACGCGCTTCCGCTGCGGTCGCCTCGGCGTTGTCGGCGGCCGCACGCTGGTTGGCAATGTTCTGCTCCCGGGTAAACCGGTTGAACACCTGCCAGTTGAGCGACAGGGTCGCCTGCCGCTGCTGGTTGAAGCGATAGTCGTTCTGCTGACTGCCATTGAGCGAGGCCGAGCCGCCGAGGTTGACGGTCGGCCAGTACCCCGCCCGAGCGACGTCGACCGTCGCCAGTGCCGCGCGATAGGACGCCTCGGCCGCGGTGACCTGCGGCGAGCGATTGAGCGCCTCGGTTCGCAGCGCCACGGTGTCGAGCGCCTCATGCGTGACGTAGAAGGCGGAATCGTCGACGGCCGAGACCGGCCCCTCGTTGCCCACCAAACGCCCCAGGTTGGCCTCGCCCGACGCCAGCTGAGACTGCGCCGTCAGCAACTGAATCTGCGCGGTACCCAGGTTGACGAGCGACCGCAGAGAATCGGACCGGATGGCGGCACCGGCTCGCAGCCGCGCGATCGAGACCTTGAGTTGCTCGTCGGCACGCCGGACGCTCGCTTCGCGGACCCGCACCAGCTGCAACGCCGCCAGCACATCGAAGAACTGGTTCGTGGTAATCAGTTCCTGCGAAAACCGGGCGTTCTCGAGGTTTTCCGAGGCCGCCTCCCGACTGGCCCGCGCCGAGCGCGATTCCGCGCCGCGACGAAAGCCGTCGAACAGTTCGATGTTCGACTGCACGTTGCCGTTCAAGCTGATGTTGGTCGAGTTGCTCGGCGTCAGCTGCCCGGTACTCGGATCGATCCGCTGCCCTTCGGTGTAGAACTGCCCTGCTGAGCTTGTCAACGTCAGATTGGGCAGATAGGCACCTCGCGCCGCACGCAAACGCGCGTCCGCGGACCGCACCGCGTTCTCGGCCTGCACCACCTGCGGCTGCGCTCGCTGCGCCCGCTCGACCGCTTCGGTCAGCGTCAGCGCCGGCTTGTCCTGCCCTGCGACCCCGGTCGCTGCCATTCCGAGAACCACCACGGCCGCCACACTACTTCGGAGCATGCTTCCCTTTCGCCTTCTGCGCACTGTCCCGCCGCGCCAGATAGGCCTCGTATTTCGTGACTTGCTCGGCCGTGAGCACCGTACGGATGTCGCGCGCGACCGCCTGACGCGGAGCATCGAAGCGCCAACGCACTTCCGCCCACACCGAATCCATCGCCGGCTCGTGCCGACGCAACACCTCTTTGACCGAGGCCTGCTGCGGCTCGGTCAGACTCAATTCCCGAGTCAAACGGCCCAGATAGCCGCCCTCCTGTGTCGGCGGGCGATCATCCTTGGCCACGACCCGGTCGACCACGAGCATGATCCCTCCGCCGACCAGCGAACCGAGCGCAAACGCCAGTACGAGCAATCGCGCGGCCGCCGATCGAGGCGCCATCACGGTTCGCCCCCGAGCACGGCATAGAGAACCGGAGCGTCAACCGGCTGCTCGAACAGCGCCGCGGCCACCGAGGGTGCCGGTTCGACCCGGCCACGATCGCGCCATCCCTGAAAGAGCGCGACGCCGAGAACAAAACCTGCGGCCACCGCTGCTGCCAGGACCCGTGGGCGGCCCCACCCGGCCAGTTCATCCCAGGCCGACCGACGCATCGGCAACCCGTTGAGCGCAACTCCGAGCCGACGGAGGAATCGATCCTGATCCGGACCGGTCAGCGCCTCACGCAACCATCCACCCAGCTCTTCGTCGCGCTCGGCGTCAAAGGGAGAACGATTCATTTGGACGGTGCCTCTACCAGGGCCGCGAGCGACTTCCGGAGCGCCCGCCGCGCGTGAAATACGTAAGAGCGAACCGTGCCTTCCGGCACCTCCAGCACGGCCGCAATTTCCGCATGACTGTATCCTTCACCGTCAAACAACATCACCGCCACCCGCTGCCGTTCCGACAGCTCAGCCATTGCCGCCTTGATCCGATCTCGCAGCAGCGACCGATCGGCTTCGCGATCCGGCCCCGCCCCACGACTCGGCATTGACTCGTCGAGCACATCACTCTCCCGAACCCGCCGGCGCCGCAGCCCGTCGAGCGCGGCGTTCGACACGATCCGAAGGAACCAGGGGCGAAACGCGCGATCCGGATCGAATCGCTCGATGGCGAGCCAGCCTGCCAGCGCGGCGTCCTGGACCACGTCGTCCGCCTCGTCCCAGTTACCCAGGATCCCGTATGCCACCCGTCGCGCCACCGGCCCTTGTGCCAGCACCAGCCGGCCGTAGGCCTCGGCATCGCCCATCCGGGCTGCCGCAGCCAACCGCGACTCGGGCACATCGGTATTACGCATGCCGAAAGATATTTGTTGAGGGCGCAAGAGCGACGGTCAGGGACCGGATCCCGACACCCGGTCCTGGGTCCGGCGCAGGGCCTCCCCGCCAACCACCACTGCCAGCAGGGAAAACAGGACCCCAAACGCCACAGCCATCGCTCGGGGAAAAAAGAAGAAGAGCACACCAAGACCCGTCAGCAGCAGGGCCAGAGGCCCAAACAGCGCCAGCCTGGCGCCGGCCGCTAGCGTCCGCACGGCGAGCAACGACCGTTCCCGACGCTCGCGAAACCCGGGGCGGTGGTGAGCCCCCGGCCCATTCGAAATGGCCAGGGCCGCGGGAAATGCAGCACCGATCCGGGGCACCCGGACAGGGCGAGTCACGACTTCAGCGGCCGACTCGAGATCGCGGCGGAACTGCGCCTCCATTTCCTGGCCGACCCGGGGGTCATCCAGCAGCACGTCGAGCTCGTAGTTCGCGCTCAGACTCGAGTGATTGAGGTTACTGGAGCCGATCCGCACCCACCGCCCGTCCGCGACGACCGTCTTGGCGTGCAGCATCGACCCGCCCCACTCGAAGATGCGAACCCCCGCCCGAAGCAGATCCCGATATCCGATCCGCGTCACATTGCGCACCCAGGGCACGTCGCTCGACCCCGGCACCAGCAGCCGAACATCGACGCCCTCGCGCGCGGCATCGATGAGGTACCGGAACAGCCGGCGCGGCGCAACCAGGTACGCATCCGTGACCCAGACCCGCTCGCTGGCACCTGCCAGCAGCAGTTCGGACACGCGGTAGGCGCGCTCGCGGGCCGGCTCACCGGCCAGGACGCGAACCGCCGTGTTGCCCCGCTCTCGAACATCCGCGGCGATGTGCGCCGCTGGCACCGGAGGCCCGGCCACCTGCCAGGTGCGCGCAAAGGTCTGGTCGATCCCCGCTGCCGCAGGACCCTCGACCAGAATCGACGAATCCCGCCAGGGCAACCGCCCGCGACCAGGGTCGCCGGCCCACTCATCGCCAATACAGAGCCCGCCCAATATGGCACGGTTGCCGTCGGCCACGACGAGCTTGCGATGATTGCGACTGAGCAGCGACTGAAGCTCGCCCGGCCGGGGCCGATGGAACTGGCGCACCTCCACACCCGCATCCGTCATCCGGCGCCAGAACCGACGCCGGGTTTCCCAGGACCCGAACCAGTCGACCATGACACGGACCGGGAGACCTTCGCGCGCTCGCCGGGCGAGTGCGTCCGCGAACCGGTGGCCGATATCGTCGCTGCGAAAGATGTACGACTCGAGATGAACCCAACGCTCGGCGGTCTCGATCAGGTCGAGCATCCCGGCAAACGTGGCTGGTCCGTCAAACAACAACCGAACCTGATTGCCGGGAATCGGGCGCGAGCCGGCAGCGCGATCGATGGCCCGGTCGACAGCGTCGGCCGCCTGCTGCTGCGACCGGGCCATCGAGGTCACGCCCCGCCAAGCCCGAGAATGCGCTCGTGCGGCCGGAGCGCCGTCAGCACGAACTCGATGTGCGCCTCGGGTGACACCTCGAGCTCCGCGATGCCGGTCGCCACGTCCTCGCGGCTGACCCCGCGGGCAAACGCCTTGTCCTTCAGCTTCTTCCTGACACTCGACACCTCGAGGTCGGCCAGCGAGCGCGACGGACGCACCAGGGCGCACGCCACCAGGAAGCCGGACAGCTCATCGACCGCAAAGAGCGAGCGCGCCAGCGGTGTGGTTCGCGCTATACCGGTGTAGGCCGCGTGACCGAGGATGGCCTCCTGCGCATCGAGCGGGAGGCCCCGCGCCGCGAGGATCCGCACCCCTTCGGCCGGATGCTCCTCGGTCGCCGAGCGGGCGTGATTGGGAAACCGTTCATAGTCGAAATCATGCAGCAATCCGACGATACCCCAGTACTCGGGATCCGCATCAAACTGCCCCGCCATGGCGCGCATGGCGATCTCGACCGCATACATGTGTTTTCGAAGCGCGTCGGATGCCGTGTACTCGTGCATCAGATCCAGCGCTTCGGCTCGGGTCAGCATGGCATTCAACTCAGGTTAGTGTACGCCGCCTTCGGGGGCAGGCGGCGGAATCAGCGCGACCGAGAGCGGCACCCGGACAACGTTGTCAGACAGAATGATCTCGAAGCCGTACACACCGGGACGCGGCAGCGGCACGTCGAAGACCAGCACCGCGCCAGCCTCGACCTCCGTTACGCCAGCTGGCGGCTCGCCAAACTGGACCGTGCCGTCGCCCCCCATCAGCTCCTGACCCTGATCGTCGACGAATCGGATCCGGATCCGATGCTCGCCGATTTCAGTTCGCCGGCCACGCACCCGCAGGACCAGATGGGTCCTGGGGTGCACCGCCGGAAAACTGGCGACCCAGACGTGCTGGAAGATGCCCAGCACAGACAGCTTGCCCTGCTGATCGATCAGGGCGTAGTCGGCCAATACGGCGAAGTCGACGTGCACGCTCACGCCACACGAATCGACTGAATCAGATCGTTCTTCCGGATGGCATTCACCACGTCCATGCCGGCAGTCACCTTACCGAACACCGTGTGCTTCCGGTCGAGGTGAGGCTGCGGGGAATGGCAGACGAAAAATTGACTTCCGCCGGTGTCCTTGCCCGCATGGGCCATCGACAGCGACCCCGCCTCGTGGCGGTGGGTATTGAGATGGGTTTCACACTTGATGGTGTAGCCGGGCCCACCGGTGCCGACCTTGGGGTCGTTGGGGTTCTTCGAGTAGGGATCCCCACCCTGGATCACGAAATCGGGAATGACCCGATGAAAGCGGGTGCCGTCGTAGTAGCCCTCATTGGCGAGCTTCTCGAAGTTGGCCACGGTGTTCGGCGTCTCGGTATCGAACAGCTCGGCAGTGATGGTGCCGCGCTCGGTCTCGATGATAGCAGTCTTCACAGAACATCCTCAGGAATGGTGCCGAAAGGTATCACGAGAGCAGTGCCCCGGGGAGCCTGATCGCGGCGATCTTGGCCCGAATGACCACCGGAACTGCAGCGCCTTGCCCGAGTCCGCGATATCTTGATCCTATGAACGACCTCGATCAGGCGCGACGCGAAGCCATCCGCCTCCTCTGCCGAGCCCAGGCCGACGACCGACTCTCCGTCGAGGGGTTTGAAACCCGGCTGGACGGTATCAAACGGGCACCCAACCAGGCCTCCATTGCGGCCATCATCGCCGATCTGACCGACGATTCGCCGACAGGTACACTCGCGCCAGCGACACGGGCGTACGGGCTCCCGACTGTGGCGGATCACACCGCTGTACGTCCCGTCGCTCCGGCCGAATTCAGCCGGATTTCGAGCGTCTTCGGCTCGACCAAGCGCGGCGGGTCCTGGACGGTGCCCCTGCTGATCGAAGCCCGGGTGCTGCTGGGTGAGATGACGCTCGATCTTCGCGACGCGGTCTTTGGCGCCGATGTGGTTGACATCGCGATCGACGTCGACCTGGGCTCGTTTACCCTGATCGTTCCGGCAGGTACGCAGGTTGAGAACGAAGTGCGGGAGACCCTGAGCAGCTCGAGTCATTCGACTCGCAGTGTCGGCGGGGTGCGGCCCAACGGACTGCTGGTTCGCCTGGCGGGTCAGGCAACCCTGGCATCGGTGGAGATCAAGGAGAAGCTCCCGAGCGGGGCCCGGAATCGAAAACCTGGTTTACTGGGACGCCTGCTCAAACAGGAAGACGACTGACCCCCAACCTCAAGCCCGACGTCGCCGCGTCCGCCCCGCAGACCCAGCCCTGGATCCGGGTCGGGCCCGCGCCGACACGTCGCCCGGCACGCTCGCAGACGGACAAAGGGACGACAGCACGCAATCACCGCAGCGCGGGCGCCGCGCAATGCATACCTGGCGGCCGTGGAAGATCAGCCAGTGCGACACCAGGGTCCACCGATTGCGCGGCACCAGCGCCATCAGATCACGTTCGATCTTTTCCGCATTCTGCTCCTTCGTCAGACCAAGCAAGCGGGACAAGCGGGTCACGTGCGTGTCGACCACCACACCCTCGTCGATCCCGAAGGCGTTGCCGAGCACGACGTTGGCGGTCTTACGGCCCACACCGGGAAGTTGCCGGAGGGCCTCCATGTCCGGCGGCACCTCGCCACGATGCTCAGCAACCAATGCCGCCGCCATACCGAGCAGATTCCTGGCTTTGCTCCGGAAGAAGCCGGTCGAGCGAATCAGCTCTTCGAGTTCCGTCGGGTCGGCGACTGCGAGGTCTCGCGCCGTGGGATAGCGGGCAAACAGCGCTGGCGTCACCAGATTGACCCGTACGTCGGTGCACTGCGCCGACAGGATGGTCGCCACCAGCAGTTCGAACGGGGTGCGATGATCCAGGGCGCAGTGGGCGTCAGGATACGCCTTGGCCAGCCGCGCGAGAATCTCGAGAGTTCGCTTCCTGAGCGCCGGACTTGCCGGGCTCATACGGAGCGCCGACGCCGCGCAAAAGCCAGGAACTCCTCCGCCGATCGGGTATTGAGCACGTCGGCCGGACCGAGCCAGGCCTTGCGCGCCATCAGCACACCCAAGTCGACATTGTCGAGCCCGGCCGGCGAATGGGCATCTGCGCCAATCGAGATCACGACGCCAGCCGCACGCGCCTGACGCACCAGTCGCCAGTCGAGATCGAGCCGCTGCGGATCGGCGTTGATCTCGATGGCCACACCCCGCTCCGCGGCCCGCGCAAAGACCCGCTCGAAATCGAGCTGATACGGCTCGCGCGAAAGCAGCAGGCGGCCAGTCAGATGCCCGATGATGGTGACGTAGGGGTTGTCCATCCCGGCCAGAATCCGAGTCGTCATCTCCTCCCGATTCATCTCGAACCGGTTGTGCACCGAGGCAATCACGAAGTCGAATCCCTGCAGCAGCTCGTCGGAATAGCCGATCCGGCCGTCCGCCAGGATGTCCGCTTCGATCCCTTTGAGAACCCGCGCCCCCGCTCCCTCGGCGTTGGTTGTATCGATCTCGGCCCACTGCGCCCGGATCTCGGCCTCGTTCATGCCGCCGACATAGGCGGCGGTGCCACTGTGATCCGTGACGCCGACGTACTGGTAGCCGGCCTCTGCGCAGGTACTGGACAGGCCTCGCACTGAAAAACTGCCGTCCGAGTAGCTGGTATGACAGTGAATCAGACCGCGAAGATCGGCGCGCGTCACCAGCGGTGGCAGCACCGTTTCGGCGAGCGCAACCTCGCCTAGGCCCTCCCGGAGTTCGGGAGGAATCCACTGCAGGCCCAGCGCCTGGTACACGGCCGATTCGTCGGCCGTCGGGACGAACTCGCTGCCTCGCCAGAGCGCGGCACCCCGAAAGCTGTGGCCGGTCCGGGTGGCGCGCTCCACCAGTTGTTCGAGATGCGGCGCACCTCCGGTCGCCTGGATCAGCACCGGCCCGAGGTTGGCACTCGGCGTCACGACGACCTGGCAACGCTCGCCACCCGAGAAGCGGATCGTGGCCCGTCGCTCGTCCTGACCGCCGAATTCGTCGACGCCAGGCAACTTGGCAATCGCGCGAAGCACCTCCTCCGGCGCGGTTTCAGCGACCAGCACGATCACGATCTCTCCGACCAGCTCGAGCCCCCGTCGGACCTCGCCCGCGACGATCGCTGATGTAACGCCCGGGACCCGCTCGAGCGTGGTCCGCAGCAGCTCCGCTTCGGTTGCCGCATGATGAATCAGCCGGACGCTCCGCGACTGTCGAAGACGCGAGACACCCTTGAGGACACTCTCCGCGGTCTTGGCGCCGAACCCCGGCAGCGCAGCAAGGCGACCGTCACGCGCCGCTGCCTCGAGCTCCGGGATCGACTCGAGATGCAGCTTCTCGTGAATGGTGCGCACCTTGGTGACGCCGAGCCCTGAGATCTGCAGCATTTCCACCAGACCCGGCGGAACATCCTCGCGCAACTCGTCGAGCGTGGTCGAACGCCCGGCCTGCACCAGGTCACGTACCACGCTGACGATCGACGGCCCGATGCCGTGGACCTGCTCCAAGGTGCCGTCCTCCAGCCATTGCGCCGGAGAACCCGCCAGCCCGCTCACTGTGCGCGCCCCGGTCCGAAAGGCGCGCACCTTGAAGGGGCTTTCGCCCTTGAGTTCGAGATGTGCGGCGATCTGGTCCAGCACCCGGCCGACCGCCATCCGATCCAACGTCATAACCGACTCACTCGCTGCATACCAGGCGCTGCCCCCGTTGCCGGCAGCAGCGCATGGCATCGATGTACCAGTTCGACGAGTTCCTCGCCACCGGTGATTTCCCACAACCCCGCCGCCGCACCCCCGGCCATGCGTGGGGCAAACAACGGCGTCCCGTCCGGTCGGGCCAATGGCTGGCCCGGCACTCCAGACGCCGCTACAACAGTGAACCCGTCGCGGCCTGGTTGCAAACCGAAAATGGCGACTAGTTCGATCCGGTTTTCCATCGGGATCACGAAGCAACCGTCGAGGGGCTCGCGCGGCACCTCGGTCTCGACCTCACCCCAGATCCGGCGCTCCGGCAACTGCAGATAATACGAGCGGCCGTCAGGAACGGGAGTGGCTCGACGGGCCTCGTCACGGAGCAGCTGGTCGAGTGTTGCGCGGTCGAGGGCCACCACCGCCTGATCATCGAGCCAGTGTTGATAGGCAGCGTGCGTCAGCGCTACCAGCTCGTTGACACCCTCACCGAGCGTATCGTCGGGACCGAGCTCGCGCAGCAGGGCAACAGCGGCGCGGCCAAGGACGAAGGCATCCCGATCGCGCGGGGCGTGCCCAGCAGCCGCCATTTCATCCCTCAGAGCGGGGAATCTCTCCGCAGCGATCGACCCGAACACCAGGTCGAACGGCGACAGACGGTCGGTCATGCCCGACCTTCTGACGGGAGGAACGGGTCGAGCGCCGCCACGAACCGGTCGGGCGCTTCGACATAGGGCACGTGACCGCAGTCGGGAATCCGCACCAGCGGCGCGTGCAGCAGATCGGCGAGCACCTCCGCGGCTTCGATCGGAATCGGATCGTCCTCTCCGTGGACCACCAGCGCCGGGATCGACAGCCCTGCGACCTGGGGACGAAAGTCGAAGGCCCCCAGGCTGTCCCAGACCGCCTGCTGCGTCCTGCCCGTGATCCGAAAGGGCGTCAGGTCGCGGGCCCGGGCAAAGTCATGAAAGTATCCCGCCACCGACAGCTCGAACATCCGCTTCCGATACCCCTCGGCGTCACGTTCACGCAGGCCTCCATCCTGGGCGCGGCGACGCTCCTCCAGGACCGGCGGGGCGGCGTTGCGCTCGGCCAGCCGTTGTTCGAACTCGCTCCGGGCGCCCTGCCACAAGGGGGCTGGAGACACCAGCGCCAGGCGTTCGACGCGGTTTGGATGGGTCACGGCGTACAGGGTCGCGAGCAGGCCGCCCCAGGAGTAGCCCGCCAGCACCAGCCGGTCGAGGCCCCAGATAGTGCGCAGCTCCTCCAGATCCGCCACTTGCTCCTGCCAGCCAACCGGAACGTCCCGCTCGACGGACGACTGCCCCCCACCCCGTTGATCGTAGTAAATCAGGGTCCGACCGGTTGCCAGCGCGTCGAACCCGGGTCGCAAGTAGTCGTGATGCGCGCCCGGACCGCCGTGCAATACAACCGTCGGTGGCCCTGAGCCCACCCGCCGTTCGAAGATCTGAATGCCTCGCACGGATCGGGTCAGGGTTTGCTCGTACACTGATCAACACTCCTGGTGATTCGTCGGCAGCACCGCGGCTGCGGGCCCTCAATGTACACGACAGGCGAAGCAGGGGCCGGACCCCGTGAGCGTGACCCGACCGACACTTCTGTTGACGGTCTGGAGGAAAAGCTGTAGTATTTCTCCAGATTATCTGGAGAAGATATGAGCCAGCCATCGGAGCTGCTGCAGGGCACCCTCGAGCTCCTGGTACTGAAGGCGCTCTCCCTGGAACCGATGCATGGCTGGGGCATCGGCCACCGAATCGGTCAGATGTCCCGCGAGGTATTTCTGGTTCCACAGGGGTCCCTCTACCCCGCCCTGCAGCGGATGCTCCGCAAGGGCCTGATTCGGTCCGAGTGGCGCACCACGGAAAACAACCGTCAGGCGAGGTACTACCTGCTCACGCCAGCAGGCGAAGCTCAACTCGACCAGGAGATCACGGCGTGGCGCCGGGCCTCGGGAGCGATCGAAGGGGTGCTGGCATTCCGCCTGGCGGCGGAAGGATGAGCCTGCTGAGCGATTGGCGCGAACGCCTCAGGGGATTGGCCCTCAAGCGACGCTCCGAACGGGAACTCGACGCTGAGCTGCGCTTCCATGTGGAGCAGGAAGTGGCGCATCGGATTCGGGAAGGAGCTGACCCGGTCGAGGCCCGGCGTGCGGCACTGCTGGCTTTCGGCGGAATCGAGCAGTTCAAGGAGGAGGTGCGCGACGCCCGTGGCACCCGTGGTTTCGAAGAGCTGCTGGCTGACGTCCGCTACGCCGTTCGCAACCTCGGCAAGCACCCGATCTTCACTGCCGCTGCCGTCGTTGTCCTAGGACTCGGCCTGGGTGCCAGCACCACGGTCTTTGCCGTGGTCGACGCCGTCCTTCTTGCCCGGCTGCCGCACCCCGATGCGGACCGCCTGCTGCGGGTCTATCAGCAGAATCCCTCCAACCGCTGGGCCATCTCGACGGTCGATGCCCAAGCCATCATCGCGCAGCAGCAGAGCTTCGAATCCGTTGGGGCGCTGCGGGTTCTTCCGGTTGAGGTGCCTGGTCCAAGCGGCCCGGACCAGCTTCTCGTCGGCTGGGCAACAGCAGGATTCTTCGACGCGCTCCGCACGCCGGTCGCCATAGGCCGCCCGCTCCGACCCGACGACGAAACACCAGGCGCCCCGGCGGTGGCTCTGGTATCCGACGCGATGGCCCGCCAACGCTGGGGCGACCCAGCCGGTGCCGTCGGCCAGCCCATCACCATCGACGGCACCGGTCATGAGATCGTCGGAGTCTTCCCGCCCTCGGTCCGAGAGCTGGCCGGAATCCGGGCCGAACTCTGGACTGCCCTTCAGCTCGATACGCCGTCGAGGCGAGGTCCGTTCTGGCTCCGAGTCGTTGGCCGCCTCAAACCGGGAGCGACCCTCGAATCGGCCACCCGCGACCTGGCCGGTATCAGCGAGCGGATCTTCCCTCTCTGGGCCACCGGGTTCCGCGATCAGACCGCCAAGCTCACGCCGGTGCCGCTGGTGACGACGATCGTCGGCGACGCCGGGCAGCAGGTCAACCTCTTTGCGGCGGCCGTCGGCCTGGTGCTGCTCGTGGCGATTGCCAACGTGGCCACGCTGATGTTGGTCCGCGCCTCGGGCCGAGCCCAGGAGTTTGGGGTTCGCCTCGCGCTCGGCGCCGGCAAGGGCCGCTTGGCCCGATTGCTGGTGACCGACGGCGTGATCCTCACGCTCGCCGCTGGCGTGTTCGGATTGATGGTGGCTTCCGCAGGCGTTCGTCTGGTGACTGAGCATGTTACCGACCTGCCCCGCGTCCATCACGTCGCGCTCGATGCGCGGGCCCTCGGCTTCCTGTTGCTCGCCGCGCTGGCAAGCGGCCTGGCAATCAGCGCGCCTGCGATGATCGCCTCGCTCGCCAGTCGGGCCAGCACATCGCTGCGCATCGATACCCGTCGCGCCGGAACCGACCGGCGCACGGGCACGATCCGCTCCGCCCTCGTGGTTGCCGAGTTTGCCTTGGCGCTACCGCTCCTGGTGGGTGCGAGCCTGCTGGTGCAGAGCTTGATCGAACTCCGCCGGGTCGATCCTGGGTTTGATCCGGAAGGCGTCGTCACCGCCACGCTCGCGCTCCCGAACTCTCGCTACGGGGGCTACCCTGCCATCCAGACCTTCTGGCGCCAGCTCGAGCAGAGAGTTCACGACATGACGGAATTCACTGCGGTTGGCATGACGTTGAGCCTGCCACCCGACGAGTCGGATGCGATGAACAACTTCGACCTGCTCGACAAACCCGTCCCGTCAGGCGGCAGCGAACCGACCGCGCCGTGGGTCTGGGTCACCCCGGGCTACTTTGCCACCCTGAACATCCCCCTCCTCGAAGGCCGCATGTTCACCCCGGCAGATTCCGGTCTCGGCCCGCCTGTCGTGCTGGTAAGTGCTGCGTGGGCCAAACGGTACTATCCCGAAGGCAGCGCGGTCGGCAAGCAGATGGTCAGCGGGGGATGCACCAGTTGCCCACTTACCACAGTGGTCGGTGTCGTGGGGGATGTGAAGTACCAGGGTCTTACCGCCAACGCCGACGCTGTGTATCAACCGCTCGTCCAAGCTACACCGCGCCGGATGCACATGATTGCACGGACTCCCGGGAGCCCAGCGGATGCGATTCGCTCGATCCAGGAGATGGTTCGGACGCTGGATGCCGAGCTACCTGTCGCCACCTCGACCCTGACGGCCCGCCTGGGCCACTCGCTGGCCGCGCCGCGTCGCTGGACGGCCGTGCTGGTCGGCTTTGCCGTCACCGCCGCAATGCTTGCTGCGCTGGGAATATTCGGGCTGATGTCCTATACCGTCAGGCAGGAGCGCCGCACCATCGGGATCCGTCTCGCGCTCGGCGCCGCACCGGACGACATGACCTCGCTGATCGTGCGACGCGGCCTCCGGCACGCCGGGATCGGGATCACGGTCGGCTTGGGTCTGACGTTGCTGGAAGGGCGGTGGCTCGGTTCGTTGCTGTATGGCGTCCGGGTGGCGGATCCCGTGACAATGGTTGCCGTGGCAATCGGTCTCTTCGCGGTTGCGGCCCTGGCGTGCTGGCTGCCGGGACGCCAGGCCGCGCGCGTCGATGCCCGGGAGGCGCTGACCGACTGACGCGCCCGGGTCGGGCTTGACTCGCAACGCTGGCGCTGCGTACATCGGTGGCCTCTTGCGGAGCCCCACCCCATGGCCACCACACTGCGTACCTCGATGGAAAAGACCTTCCTGATCGGGCTGGTTGCCGGCGTCACCATCGCCTTTCTCTGGATGGTCGGCAGCCTTGCGACACCGATCTTTTGGGCCGTGGTGCTGGCCGTGCTGTTCGAATCGGCCTACCGCTGGCTGCATCGGCGGTTGGGCGGACGCGAGGCCCTGGCCGCGGGGGCAACCATCCTGCTGATCCTGGTCGTCGTGGTCCTGCCGCTGTCGGCGATTGGCGCGGCGGTAACCAGCGAGGCCGCCGCCCTTTACCAGCGGATCGAGAGTGGCGCCATCAACGTACAGGCGCCGATCGACGCCGCCGAGCGGGCCATGCCGCAGGTGGCTCGCGTGATGGAACGGTTCGGTCTGGACGTCGACCGCTTGCGACAGAGTCTGTCCGGGGTGGCCGTTACGGTCAGTCGCTTTCTGGCGTCGCAGGCGCTGGCCATCGGGCAGAATGCGCTGCGCATGCTGCTGATGATCGTGGTGACCCTCTACCTGCTGTTCTTCTTCCTCCGAGACGGCGATCGCCTAACGGCCGCGATCGTTCGGGCCCTGCCCTTGGGCGACGTGCGCGAACGGCAGCTGATGGAACGGTTTGCTCGCATCACCCGGGCGACCATGAAGGGCACCATCATCGTTGCCATGGCGCAAGGTGCGCTGGGAGGGGTCACCTTTGCCCTGTTGGGCATCCCCGCAGCAGTCTTCTGGGGGGTGGTGATGACGGTAATCTCGCTGCTGCCTGCGGTGGGGTCGGGCATCGTCTGGGTACCCGCAGCCATCATCCTGGCGCTGACCGGTCAGGTCGCGAAGGGCGTCATCCTCGTCCTGGTCGGTGCGCTCGTCATCGGCATGGTGGACAACGTACTCCGCCCTATCCTGGTCGGACGCGAGACCCGAATTCCTGACTGGATCGTGTTCATCTCGATCCTTGGCGGTCTGGCTTCGGTGGGACTGTCGGGATTCGTGATCGGCCCGGTCGTGGCGGGCCTGTTTCTTACCGTCTGGGAAATGTTCACCGAGGAGTACGGCCCGGTCGACAACATTCCCGCGAGCGGGGCGACTCCGCCGGTTGAGGTTGCCGTGACCGTTTTGAATGTCGAAGCGCCCCCGGAACCCCCGCCGACCCCGTCATGAGGCCGGCGGTCAGGGAAACCGGGCGGACCTGTCTCAGGCCGGGAATCGTTTCGCCATCCACGCCACCCAGGCGGGTTCGAGCTGGGCGGCCAGCTCAGCAGCCCGATCGCCGTACAGGTAGAGGATGACGACAGCCCTGGCCTGCGCTTCCCACCGGTACGCGCCGATATACATCACGCCCGGAAGCGGCTGGTCCAGCCGAAGCATTGCTTCATGCGAGCCGGCATCCTGCTGGATCCGCTCAAGCACACCGGTTGCAGCCGGCAGGTTCGCGGGAGCGGTCCACCGTGCCTCCCGGTCCAATCCGGCCAGGCCGAGTTCTCCTGCAAGTGTCGACCAGGCCGCGGCCGTATCGCCGGAGTGAATGACCGGAGCGCGGACCACCGCAGCCTTGGCGCCGGGATGGTGCGCGAGATAGATGCGCAACACCTCGATAAACCCCGGCCAGCCCGACTCGAATCCGTCAAACTGATCGTCCCACTGGTCGTCGGTCGTGAACATGCTGTGCACGATGCGGAGGACGCAGCGGCCGCGTGACCGAGTTTCCACCGTCACCTCGGTCGCGACCGGGGGCGCGTCGCCGCTCCAGCCGTACTCCTCGTAGACCAGGCGCACCGGCGGATCCCAGACAATGACCTTGCCGGACGATGACGCGCCACCGCCAAAGTCGAACTCAATGGCGCCGCCAACGCGTTCGTCGACCTTGGTCGGAGTAAACCATGCCGTCATACCAGCCCCCGTCGCGACGGCGGCCCAGATCTGCTCCGGGGTGCCCGGAACCAGGAACTCCATCTCGACCCAACGACGATCGCCCTCGTGCTTCAGTGGCATGCTGCGCTCCTTTCCGGCTCGGCCATGATCGGATGCGCAACCACGACGAGGCGATGGCGGCGGCCGCCAGGCGCGTTGTCGTCGTGGTACCGCGCAGCCAGGCGAGCCATGGTGTCGGTCAGCTCTTGCGTGAATGCAGCCCGCTCGGCCGGGCTTCGGAACCGGATCTCGGTATCGATCGACAGGGTGGCGAGACGCTTGCCTGCCTGCCGGGCGGCGCGCCACAACTCCCCGACCTCACGAACCATCCGAGCTCCCAGGGCGACCAGGTAACTCGCAGACCATCGGTCGGCGGCGCGATCCGGATCGACCGCCATCGGTCCGAGCGCCGCAGGCGAGATGACGTACCCGGCGGCGCTAGCCAGGAAGAGCCGTTCGGTCAGCCCGCCCCATTGGCGCTGACCGACCACCGACACCAGGCCCAGTCGTTCCAGCGACCTCAAGTAGTAGTTCGCTTTCTGCCGAGTCAGCCCGACCCGATCCGCAACCGCCGCCGCCGAGATCGGACTGGAGAGCTCGGCCAGCAAGCGGTTCCGCACCGGATCGAGCACCGCAGCCGCGGCGACCGCATCGGTGACGACTTCGAGATCCTCCATGGGGATCGATGATCATATTGACAAGATAATTTGTCAAGGCCCGGCAATCCCACAGGATGTCATCGGCAATCTCGCCCCGATTCAGGCCGGCAATTCTGGAAGGGCTTGAGGTAGCACAGGACGCGAAAGGCGGTGGTGCGGGGGAGTTGCCGCGCGTTATGTTGAGGAATCCTGCCGAAGAATCGAGAGTTTCCCCGGGGAGGTCGGATGACCGATCAGAACCGCGTCGAGCGGAGCGCCTGAGCCATGCTGGCCTGGGCAGGTCTCATCACGATCATGCTCACGCTGATCGCAATCATGTCAGGGCGAATCTCGGCGCTGGTGGCGCTGATCACGCTCCCGATCCTGGCCGCGCTCGCAATCGGGACCGGTGGTGCGACCACCGCCATGATTACCGACGGGGTCCGCAGCGTCACACCAGTCATGGGCATGTTCGTCTTCGCGATCCTGTACTTCGGCGTGATGACGGATGCAGGTCTGCTCGATTCGATCGTTAGCGCCATCGTCCGCGTCGTCGGCAGCGACCCGCGACGCATCGTGGTTGGGACCACGCTGATTGCGCTGGTGAGCCACCTGAGCGGGTCCGGCGCCGTGAGCTTTCTGATCACGGTCACCGCCATGCTGCCGCTGTACAACCGGCTTGGTCTGGACCGCCGCGTCCTGGCATGCGCCGCCGCGATGGGAGCGGGCGTCAACATCCTGCCCTGGTCCGCGGTCACGCTGCGGGCCGCCGCCGTCCTGGAGATCTCGCCCGCCGACCTGTTCCGCCCGCTGATCATCCCCGAAGCGGCGGGAACGGTCTTCGTGCTGGCGGTATCGTGGTGGCTTGGCACGCGTGAGCGGGCCCGCCTGGTTGGCGCAGCCGAGTTGGACACCACATCTGCGAACCCCGCCGAAACCGCTGCGGATCCGCTGCGGAGGCCGGATCGCTTCTGGGTCAACCTGGTGCTGACGATCACCATCATTGCCATTCTGGTACTCGGACTGACCGAGCCGATGATCGCGTTCATGGTCGGGACGGTGCTGGCACTGCTGCTCAACTATCCCGACATCGGCGAGCAGCGGCGCCGCCTCGAGGCGCATGCGAAGGAAGCCCTGATGATGGCCTGCCTGCTGTTTGCGGCCGGCGTCTTCAGCGGCATCCTGACCGGAACAGGCATGCTGACGGCGTTGGCACAGGCGGGCACCGGACTGCTGCCGCCGCAACTCGGCCCGCACCTGGCGGTGATCGTTGCGGTGTTGTCGATGCCGCTCAGCCTGCTCTTCGACGCCAGTTCGTTCTATTTCGGGGTGCTGCCGGTGGTGGCGGAGATCGGTCAGAACTTCGGCTTGGAAAAGGCGCAGATTGCCCAGGCAGCCCTGCTCGGTCAGATGACGACGGGCTTTCCGGTCACGCCGCTCACGCCGTCACCGTTTCTGCTGGTCGGGCTGCTTCGCCTGGATCTCGGTACTCACCAGCGCTACTCGATCGGGTACCTCTTTGCCACCACCATCGTGATGACGGTCGTCGCGGTGCTGATCGGCGTCTTTCCGCTCTGATCCACGACCGCAGCTAGCGGTCCTTTTCGGCGAGTTCCCGAAATCCGTCCGGAACCGTCCGAGTTTTGCCCAGCGCTACGGAGGCATAACCGACGGCATTCCAGCCGAACCGGGTGCGGATGGCGTCGACCGCTCCATCCGCGGCGCGGCGGGCCAAGCCAGCTGGCGTTCCGGGCCGGCGAGCCTCGTCCGGGAGGTCGAGCGACAGCTCCAGCTGCAGGTGCGCATTCTGATCCAAGTGGGATACGGCAATCGCCACCAGGGTGACCACCCGCTCCTTCGGGTGCTCTCGCAGCACCGTGCGCACCAGGCCGAGCGCCACGTCAGCCAGGACTGGGGTGGCCGAGATCGCAGCGTCGAGCGTGATGGCCCGCGTCACCGCGCGCAGATCCGCGAACCGGACCCGAACGGTGACGGTGCGACCGGCCCGGCCCTTGGTCCGGAGCCGGCTGCAGATCCGATCGGCCAGATGCACCAGCACCGGGCGCAGACGTCGCAGGTCCGGAGCAACCCGACCCAACGCCGACTGCGCCCCGACCGACTGCGCGCGACGGTGCTGCTCGACCCCGCGAGGATCCCGGTTCAGCGCGAGCGCGACCAGCTTCTCGCCAATCGCGCGCCCGAGCAAGTGCTCGAGTGACCCGCCGGGTACGGCGGCCAGCTGGCCGATGGTACGGACGCCGATGGCGGCGAGCCGGGCCCTGACCGCTGGACCGACACCCCACATGAGCTCGACCGGGAGGTCGTGGAGAAACTCCCGCTCCCCGCCCGGCTCGACGACGACCAGGCCATCGGGCTTTGCCACCTGCGAAGCAATCTTCGCGAGATGCTTGGTACGCGCGACACCGATCGAGATCGGCAAGCCCAGATCGTCGCGGACCCGCTGACGGATCGCGGCAGCAATGGCCGGCGGCGGGCCGAACAGGTGGGTACAGCCGGCCACGTCCGCAAAGGCCTCGTCGATCGAGATTCGCTCGACCTGTGGCGTATAGTCACCCAGCACGGCGATGGCCGCATCGCCGAGACGCTGATACTCGCGAAAATGGCCGGGTACGAAGATCAACCCGGGACAGAGTTCCCGCGCCCGGCGACCCGGCATGCCTCCACGGACACCGAATGCCTTGGCCTCGTACGATGCAGCAAGGACAACACCCCCACCGACCGCGATTGGCTTGCCCCGGAGCGACGGGTCGAGCAGTTGCTCGACCGACGCGTAGAACGCGTCGAGGTCGGCATGGAGAATGGTCGCTGCTACTGCCATAACGGTGCCCTGACACCCATGATCCACAACACCCCGGGCTGGCAATGATAAGTGGCCCCCGAATGGGGACGCCAACTGCTGCCTCGGTACGCTCGATTGCGCAAGCCGCAAACGCGGCCTAGCTTCGCGTCATGACGCCGACCGAAACCTTCGAGCGCGCCCGCGCGACACTGCTCCGCCATCGCAATGACCTCGAACGCGCCCGCGCGGAGTTTCGCTGGCCGGTGCTCGACGAGTTCAATTGGGCCAGGGACTGGTTCTCTGTTTACGCGGCCCAAACTGACCAGACGGCGCTCATCCTGATCCGTGACACCACCGCCGGGCCCGAGCTGACCCGGATCGGTTTCCGGGAACTCGACGAGCGATCGACTCGACTGGCCCGTTACCTGACCGATCAGGGCGTCGCTCGCGGCGACCGGATGCTGCTGATGCTGTCCAACACGCTGCCGCTCTGGGAGACGATGCTCGCCGCGATCAAGATCGGCGCGGTCGTGATTCCCGCAACGACTCAGCTCACCGTCGAGGACGTCGAAGACCGATTGGTTCGGGGCCAGGTCCGTCACATCGTGACCGACGAGCCCGGCGCCAGCAAGGTGCGCAATCGGGAACGGCTCGGCGTGCGGCTCTGCACTGGAGCGGCCGAGGGGTTCACACCGTTCGATGAAGCCCTTTCGGCACCCGCCAGCCTGCCGCGGGTGGCGACTCGTGCGAACGACCCGCTCCTCCTCTACTTCACCTCGGGCACAACCGCCAAGGCCAAGCTGGTGCTGCATACGCACCAGAGCTATCCGGTCGGCCACCTGTCCACCATGTTCTGGCTGGGCCTCGAACCAGGTGGCGTCCACCAGAACATCAGTTCACCCGGGTGGGCCAAGCACGCCTGGTCGAGTTTTTTTGCCCCCTGGAACGCGGGCGCGACGGTGCTGGTGCACGATGCGGCGCGGTTCAGTGCGCAGCGAGCACTCGAGATCCTGCATCAGCACGCAGTCACCTCGCTTTGTGCCCCGCCGACGGTCTGGCGCATGCTCGTGCTCGAGGCCATGGGTGAGCGCCCAGCCGCCCTCCGCGAACTGGCCAGCGCCGGCGAGCCGCTTAACCCCGAGATCATTGCCCAGGTCGAGTCGGCCTGGGGGCTCACCATCCGCGACGGCTACGGTCAGACGGAGACGACGGCGTTGGTGGGCAATCCGCCGGGCTTTCCGATCGTCCCTGGCTCGATGGGCAAGCCGCTTCCCGGGTATAGCATCGCCATCGTGGACCGTGACGGACGGGACGCCACCGAGGGCGAGGTTGCCATCCGATTGGCCGACCGACCGGTCGGGCTGATGACAGGCTACGAGGACGACCCCGAACGGACCGACGCGGCCATGGCGAGCGGTCTCTACCGTACCGGGGACGAAGCCGTTCGGGATGAGGCAGGCTACATCCACTTTGTCGGGCGGGGCGACGACGTCTTCAAGAGCAGCGACTACCGGATCAGCCCGTTCGAACTCGAGAGTGTCCTGATCGAGCACGAGCTGGTGGCGGAGGCCGCCGTGGTACCAAGCCCGGACCCATTGCGACTGGCGGTACCCAAAGCCTTCGTGGTGCTCGTCCCGGGCGCCCCGCCTGACGCCGCAAGCGCCCGCGCCATCCTGAGCTTCTGCTCTGCGAAGCTGGCACCCTACAAGCGGATTCGCCGGCTCGAGTTTGCCGCGCTTCCGAAAACGATCAGCGGGAAGATCCGGCGGGTCGAGTTGCGCACTCGCGAACGCGACCTGCGTGCCAGCGGTGAGCGCGCCCCTGAGGAGTTCTGGCTGGACGATACGGTCTGATTCGGAAGTCGAGCGGCCGCCCGGGACAGCCTCGGCCATCCCGGGCAGTTGAGGCCTACAGCAACTCGGCCAGCGCCTCAGCAACGCGCCGGTTCTCAGCTTCCTCGGCGGCGGTGAACGGGTCGATGACGTCGCTGTCGATATCGATCTGTCCCAGAATCTCCTCGCCGCGCCGGATCAGCACCACGAGTTCTGAGCGCGTTTCGAGATTACAGGCAAGGTAGTTCCCGATGGCTTGGACGTCGGGCACGTTCTGATCGAGCCCGGTCGCGACCGCGGTGCCGCAGACCCCTTTGCCGACCGGGATGCGGGTGTGATCAGTTTCCCGACCGCTGAACGCCTCGAGCACCAGCTCCTGCCCGTGCAGCATGTAGAGATAGGCCGACGTATAGGGCGATCCCGCCGCCCTGATCCGGTCGGCGGCAAGCTGCAGCAGCGCCTGCCGCCCGGCTCCATCCCGCGCCGCCTGCTGCAGCTGAGCAGCGATGGCCGCTCCATCCAAGACCGCCATCCTCAGCCTCCCCGCCGGCCGAACACGACGGTGGTCGAACGTTCATCAGCTCCACGCCGGTAACGGACCACTGCGGATTCCCCTGGCTTGTAGCTGCGTAAAGCGTCGGTCATGGCTTGGAGATCGGCAATCTCGAAGTCGCCGATCCGCAGCAGCACGTCTCCCTCGGCGAGTCCGGCCTGATCCGCAGGGCTGCCAGGACGCACTCCCGACAAGCGGACACCAGGACCACCCGACCCCATATCCGGAATCGACCCCAGATAGGCGCCATACCCGGCCGACACCGGCGCCGCAGCCGCGCCGCTGTGCGCAGGTGGCGCCCCCATCACGAACGTCAGCGGCGTCCGACGGTCGGCAATGGCGCGCACCACATCAGTCGTATACGCGGCGACCCTGACCAGCCCCGGCAGATTGATCTTGTCCCAGTCATCGCTCGGCCGGTGATAATCCTCGTGCAAGTCGGTGAACATGTGGAGCACCGGCTTCCGCGCCAGGTAGAACGACTGCTGATCGCTGCGACCAAAGCCGTCGCCGGAGTAGTGAAGGTCGAACCGGTGAGTCCCGTTGAGCGAATCGAGCATCGCGGGAAACTCCGTTGCCGTTTCCGACCCGAACACCAGCAAGCGGTCGTTCCGCAGCCGACCCACCATGTCGAGATTGACCATCGCAACCGTGCGCTCCATCGAGACCGGCGCCGAACGCACGTAGGCCGCCGAGCCGAGCAAACCGAACTCTTCGCCGGAGAATGCGACCAGCACCACGGTCCGCTTGGCGGGAGCAGCCGCGAAACGCCGGGCAATGTCGAGCAACGCAGCCGTTCCGGACGCATTGTCGTCAGCGCCGTTGTGAATCTCCCCGGGCGTACCGAGCGAGTTGGCGTGCCCATCGCCCAGGTGATCGTAATGCGCACCAACCACGACATACTCGTTCTGCAACTCCGGATCGGTCCCTGGCACCAGCGCGACGACATTGGCCGCCCGAGTCGGACGGCGGTCGGGGGGCAGGGACCTGAACCCGGCCAGGTCGGCAGGCATGGTGAACTCATGCAGCCATCCGCCCGGCGCCGGCTTGGCACCCGCCTCTTCGAAGCGCCACGCCAGGTACCGCGCCGCTGCATCGCCGCCCGGGCTGCCCGTAAACCGACCGCCGAGACTGTCGGCGCTCAAGACCTGAACATCACGCCGCAACGCCGACTCGACCGTCGCCTGCCCGGCAGCGTCGCTGACCGGCACCGCAAGAACCCATGCCGCTATCCACCCGGCAACCCGCATCCTGCCCCGCTTCCTCATGGAATGAAGTTGGTATCAGCCGTAATCCGCCGCGCGAATCCCGCCAGCAGCGCCGCTGCCCGATCGATGTCCTCAAGCACCACCATTTCGTTGGGGCTGTGCATGTAGCGATTCGGGACCGAGACGAGCCCGGTCGCCACGCCCCGCATCGACGTCGCAATGGCGTCCGCGTCAGTGGAGGTGTACTTGGGCGACGCATGCCAGACATACGGTATTGCCATCGACTCCGCCGTTTCGGCGAGCAAATCGGCCACCCGCGGATTGACCGACGAGCCGCGGGAAAGAACCGGCCCGCCCCCCAACTTGACCTCCCCGTGGCGCTTGTGATCCGACCCTGGGGTATCGGTAGCATGGGTTACGTCCACAACAATCGCCGCCGCGGGAAGCAGTCCCGACGCGGAGGTGCGTGCACCGCCTCCGGTGTAGGCAATCTCCTCTTGAGCCGTGGCGACGGCGG